>JACQEH010000098.1 GCA_016200675.1 Chloroflexota bacterium
GGTGATCGCCCCCGACCAGGTGTTGGCGGCCGCCAGGTTGTGGAGGGCGCCGGCGGCGCTCACACCGGTCCCGATGAGGCTCGTGACGGGCTCGCCGATGGCGAGGCCCGTGCCGTCGATCTCGATCCCGGCGCCGCTGGCGACGGTCGTCCCCCCGGCGGTCGTGCCGAGGGCCGCCGCGCTCTGGACCCGGACGATCCCGGCGCTGATCGTGGTGACCCCGGTGTAGGTGTTGGTGCCCGACAGGGTGAGGGTCCCGGTGCCGGTCTTGGTGAGGGCCCCGGTGCCGGCGATGACCCCGCCGATGCTCAGCGTGTTGGTCCCGGTCACGGTCGCCGCGCTGCTCAGGACCACGGGAACCGAGATCGTCCCGGGAGCGGCGACGGCCTGGACCGTGGCCGAGACGAGCGTCAGGGACCCGGCGCCGCTCACCGCGCCCGCATCGTCCAGCAGCGCGCCCGTCTCCATCACCGCGGTTGCCCCGCTCGTGACGACGAGGGTCCCGGCGACCGACGCCGTGCCCGTGACGTCCAGGTCGGTGCCGGCGCCGGCCGCGACCGTGGCCGTTGCGCCACTCGCGACGGTCAGCTGCGCCCCGGTCTCCACCACCACCTGGTCGAGGGTCATGTCGGCCGCGATCGTCACCGTCATCCCCGTGCGAACCGTGATGGTCCCGTCGATTGTGAGCGGCGCCCGCGTCGCGGGGATCCAGGCCGTGCCGTTGAAGCGCTCCCATGTCGTGGCGTCACCCCAATTGCCGGAGGCGACGCTCCGATAGCTGCTGCCCGACCACGTGCCCGTCGTGAAGGCGTTGGCCGGCACCGTCGAGGAGGTCGTGAAGATCGCGGCCGAGAGGAGCGTCGCGCTGCCTGCCAGGGTCAGCACCCCGGCGACCGCGAGGCCGATCACCGGCCGGTGGAGGCCCAGCCAGACCCAGCCCTCGACGATACGCACCGGCCCGCCGAACCGGGTCCGGCGCAGGGCTCGCCAGCGCGATCGATCGCGACGTGCCCCGCGGGCGGCGATACCGGCGCCGCGCATTGCGAAAAGCAGGAGCCCCATCAGCGACAGGTAGGCAAGGAGCCCACCCGGCTGGCTGAGCCAGAGGGCAGCGATGCCGAGCCCGGGCACCATGGCGCGGACGCGGCCGAGGAGATGATCGGCGCCGACGACGTCCCGGACCCACGGCGGATTGGCGTCGCCGTGAAGGTCCAGGACGCGGTCGCCACCGACATCCAGGACGTCGACCACGCGGTGGGTCAGCAGGCCGCCGGCGTCCAGGCGGACGGTGACGACGTCGCCGGGCCGGAGCGACTCGGGCGCCAGGCGCTCGACGATCACGAGCGAGCCGGCGCCGATCGCCGGGGCCATGGACCCGGACCGGATGATGACGGCCCGTTCGCCGGTCGTCGTGCCCCAGGCCCACACGCCCACGAGGAGCGCGCCGAGGCCTGCGAGCGCAAGGAACGCGCCGCGGATGGCGAGGTGCGCGGTTCGCGTCGATCGGCTCATGGATTGGCCACGGTCTGCTCGGACCAGAAGGTCAGGCTCAGGGTGGTCGCGGCACTGCCATATAGCGGGTCGGTGTCCGTCGGAAGCGTGGCCCGGAAGCAGAGAACCTCGGAGGCCGACGTGGCCAGCGTCCGGTCGCCCGCGTCGTTGCCGGCCCGCGGATCACCGAAGAGGGCCGACCCGATCGGGCCGTTGTAGAGCGTTTCGAGGACGGTGCCGCCGCAGCCCGTCCGGCGCTCGATGGTCAGGACCAGGACATCGCGAAGGTGCTTCCCATCGGGGTCCGTGGTGCTGGCCGTCATCGAGTAGCGAAGGCTGCCGGTCCCGGTGTTCTGGAGTGTCAGGGGCGCCGAGACCTGGCTGCCGGGCACCATCCCGGCCATCGACACGAGGTTCGTCGACGGTGTCAGGCCGAGGTTGACGGTCCCGCTCGTGAATCCGCCACTGGAACCCTCCTGGTCGACGAAGAAGGCAAGCGAGATGCTGCCCGCGCCGAGGCCGAGGGCAAGAACGATGACCCAGGCGGTGGCGAGGAGCCGGCGGCGGCGGCGATGCGTCTGCATTCGGAGTCAGCCGCGCTCGATCTGCGCTGCGCACCCGGCCGCGGATGGCCGATGGCGGCCCTGGCCGGACCTCGGTGTCGGCTGATCAGGACCTCTTCGTCGGCCGGCCCGCGTGGGTCGGTCCGCGCTCGGCTGTGACGTCAATGCTGGCGACCCTGTGGGCGGCGAACGGCGCGGGCGACATCCCGGAACGCTCGCGGGCACGGCGAATCGCCACTGCACGCGCGCAAGCCATGTAACCCGCAGTCTGCCCGACGGCGCCACGTGACGTTTGGGCTACGCGCGCCGGTACCCCCGCCAGGTCCTCGCCGCAATCTGCGATCCGGCTCCGCCCTGCCGTGCCGGATCATGGCACGCGCCGGGAGCTCAGCCGCCGAGGGTCCGCCGGCGGCGCTCGTACTCCTCGTCGTCGATCTCGCCGCGGGCATATCGCCCGCGCAGGATCTCGAGCGGGTCGTCAGGTCGCGGGGCGATCCGGGGCTGCCCGCCGCCCTGGGGGCCGCCCCCCAGGGACCGGACGAGCCAGCGGATGCCGAGCACGATGGCCGCGATGATCGCGACCCAGACGAGGACGACGATCAGCAGCGTGCCCAGGTGGAGGAGGCCGAAGCCGTCATCGAAACGCCCGCCGATGGTCATGAGGTGCCTCCTCTGCCGTGGTTCAGCCGGGTTGGGCCAGGACCATGATCCGGATCTCGGTCATGTCCTCGATGGCCCACCGCAGGCCCTCCCGCCCGAGGCCCGAATCCTTGACCCCGCCGTAGGGCATGTGGTCGATCCGATAGGTCGGGATGTCATTGACGATCACGCCCCCGACCTCGAGCTCCGAAAAGGCCCGCCAGGCGTTGCCGAGGTCGTTCGTAAAGACGCCGGTCTGGAGCCCGAAGAAGCTGTCGTTGACCTGGCGGATGGCGTCCCCGAAGTCGCCGAAGCCGAAGACGACGGCCACCGGCGCGAAGGCCTCGTTGCTGCAGACCTGGGCGCTGACCGGCACGTCCTCGAGGACGGTCGGCGGGAAGAAGGTCCCGTCGGCCTTCCCCCCGGCCAGGAGTCGTCCGCCGAGGGCGACCGCTTCGTCGACCCAGCGCTGCGTCCGCGCAGCGGCCGCCCCGTCGACCATCGGCCCGAGGTCGGTCGCGGGATCCGTAGGGTCACCCAGCTTCAGGGTCGCAACCCCGGCCAGGAACTTCTCCATGAACGCCTCGCGAACGTCATCGTGGATGAACATGCGCTGGACGCTGATGCAGACCTGGCCGGCGTAGGTGAAGGCGCCGACGAGGATCCGCTTCACGGCCCAGTCGAGGTCGGCGTTCCTGTCGACGATGACGCCGGCATTGCCGCCGAGCTCCAGGACGACCTTCTTCTTGCCTGCGCGCTCCTTCATCCGCCAGCCGACCGACGGGCTGCCCGTGAATGACAGGACCTTGAAGCGCTCGTCGGCGACCATCCGGTCACCCAGCTCCCGCGACATCGGCAGGATGCTGACGGCACCCTCCGGCAGGCCGACGCCGTCGATGATCTCGGCCACCGTGAGCATGGTCAGGGGATCCTTGGACGGTGGCTTGAGGACCACCGAGCAACCGGCCGCGATGGCCGGGGCCAGCTTGTGGGCGGCCAGGTTCAAGGGGAAGTTGAAGGGGCTGATCGCCGCGACCGGCCCGGCCGCGAAGCGGCGCGTGAAGCCGACGCGGCCCTTGCTGCTGGCCATCAGGTCGAGGGGGATGACCTCGCCGATCATCCGCTCGGCTTCCTCGGCCCCGAGCCGGAAGGTCAGGACCGCTCGATCGACCTCGACGAGCGCGTCGCGGATGGGCTTGCCGGCTTCCTTCGACAGGATGCTGCCGATCTCCTCACGGCGGGCCTTGATGCCGGCGCTGATCTCGCGAAGGATCCGGCCGCGCTCGTAGGCGGGCAGCGTCTTCGTGACCTCGAACGCCTTCACGGCTGCCTGGACCGCCGTCTCGTACTGCTCGGGCGTGGCGTGGAACGTGGACCCTGCCGGGTGCGACGGGTCGGCCGGGTTGGCGATGATGAGCGGATCGTCCGATTCGACCCAGTGACCGGCGAGGTAGATCGGATGCGGCTTGGCGGCGGTCAGGGTCATGGCTGGCGCAGCTCCGAGTGCGGCGACGTACCCTGCCATCCTAGCGATGCCGCCAATTCGGAGCCCGGAGAGAACCCATGGCAAGCCAATCCCTGCGAGATCTCCTTCGCGTGAAGCCCGGGAGCAAGGTGCGCCTGGCGAAGATCGACCCGAGGGCCGTCCACGGCTTCGACAAGCAGAAGGCTAAGGGCAAGATCGCCGGCGATCTGGGTCGATTGCAGTCGCTCCAGGAACGGCTCTGGGCCGAGAACAAGCAGCGGCTGGCAACGGCGAGATCTCGATCTTCGACCGCTCTCACTACGAGCAGGTCCTGGTGGTCCGCGTCCACGGCCTCGAACCGGCGGAACGCTGGGGGCGCCACTACGACCAGATCAACGCCTTCGAACAGCTCCTCGTGGACGAGGGCACCCTGATCCTGAAGTTCTTTCTCCTCATCACCCCGGAGGAGCAGCGCCGCCGGCTCCAGGATCGGTTCGACGACCCGACCAAGCGCTGGAAGTTCAAGCTCGGGGATCTCGAGGAGCGCAAGCGCTGGGACGACTACATGGCGGCCTACACGGACATGCTCGAACGCTGCTCGACGACCGCCGCTCCCTGGTATGTCATCCCCTCGGACCACAACTGGTTCCGCAACCTTGCCGTGGCCGAGATCGTGGCCGACACGCTCGAGGAGATGGACCCGCAGTACCCGCCCTCGCCCGACGTGCTCCCCGATACGCTCGTCGTCGAGTAGGGACCTCGGGGCGCTGACGCTCAGCGATCGTCGCCGACGCTCAGCGGCCGCCCCCGAAGAGCGTCCCGAACACGCCGCGGATGAGGGACTGCCCGGCTCTTGAGGTCAGGACCCGGCCGGCCGTCCGGACGCCCGTGGAAACCATCCGGTCGCGGGCGCGCGCCTCCGCCGCGGCGGCCCGCTGGTCCGCCCGCCGCTGGCGCTCGGCCTCCCGCTGGGCTCGCGCGATGTCGCGGGCCTGCTGCTCGATCGCCCGGCGCTGCTGCGCTGGCGTCATGAGGCCTCCCTGGCCGGCGGTCGTCGCCGGGACCCCGGCGCTCTGGGCCGCCTGGTCGGCTGCGGCCTGTGCCGCCTGTCGGGCGGCGGCGAGGCGGGACGTGATGATCTCGTAGGCGCTCTGGCGATCGATCGTGGTGCCGTACTTGGCCACGAACGGCGATGTCGCCACGCGTCCCTGGAACTGGATGGGGTCGAGGGCCGCCATCAGCGAGTCGGGTGGCAGCAGCCGCGTCGCAGCGAGCGGCGTCGGCACGCCACGCGGCGACAGGACGGTGACGAGCGCCTCTTCGACCGGATCATCCGCGCGGTCCGCTCCACCTGCTCCATGAGGGCGTCGGAGGCTTCGTGGAAGAGGAGGTGGGCTTCGTCGAAGAAGAAGCACAGCTTCGGCTTGGGCAGGTCGCCCGCCTCGGGCAGCGTCTCGTAGAGCTGGGCGAGCATCCACAGCATGAACGTCGAGAAGAGGCGCGGCTTGTCCATGACATCCGACAGCTCGAGAACGGATACGATCCCCTGCCCCTCAGGCGTCGTCCGGATCAGGTCAAGGACGTCGAACTCGGGCTCGCCGAAGAAGATGTCCGCGCCGTCCTGCTCGACCACCACGATCGACCGGAGGAGAACGCCGACTGAGGCCGCCGACATCCCGCCGTACTCCTCGAGGATGGGCTTTCCCTCGTCCGACGAGAGGAACTTCAGCGTCGTCGCGAGGTCCTTGAGGTCGAGGAGCGGCAGCGAGTTGTCGTCGCAGTACTTGAAGATCAGGGCCAGGATCGATGTCTGCGTCTCGTTGAGGTCGAG
>JACQEH010000024.1 GCA_016200675.1 Chloroflexota bacterium
CCGGTTCACCGTGGCCAGCGTCGTCGAGGAAGCACCCGGGGTCGTCTCGATCTACGTCACCGGCCGGCACCTCGACCGCCTGCCGTTGCGCTCCGGGCAGTACTTCGTGTGGCGCTTTCTCGACGGTCCGAAGTGGTGGAGCGGCCATCCCTTCTCCATCTCCTCGGCGCCCAACGGCGCCTGGATCCGGACCACGGTCAAGGCCCTCGGCGACGACACTCGCCGCTACCAGCACCTGCGGGCTGGAACGCCGGTCCTGCTGGAGGGTCCATATGGTGTCCTGACCGGCATCCGCCGCTCGCGGCGCAAGGTCACCCTGATCGCCGGCGGGATCGGCGTCACGCCGCTGCGGGCGCTCCTCGAGGCGCTCCCGGGCAAGCCGGGTGACCTGACCCTGCTGTACCGGGCCCGCCAGCCGAAGCACGTCATCTTTCGGCGCGAGCTCGACACTCTGGCCGAGCGACGCGGCGCCCGGATCCACTACCTCGTCGGCCGGCGGGGGAGCGTCGACATGCCGGGCGATCCCCTCGACGCGGACGCGATCGAGCGCCTCGTGCCGGACATCGCCGGCCACGACGTCTACGTCTGCGGTCCCAACGAGATGATGGACCGCCTCACAGAGACCCTGCTCGACCTCGGGGTCCCGCTCAAGCGGATCCACGTCGAGCGGTTCGCCTACTGAGCCGGGGAGACGCCGATGCGCCAGCGCGCCGCCGCCACCTTCGCCGCCCTGACCCTTGCCGGCGTCCTGCTCCTCAACTTCAAGGCGCCCGACGACAAGGCCCTCGTGACGGCCATCAAGACCGCCGCGTCGGGCACGAGCCCGGGAACGGGCACGACCACGGGCACGGGAGCGACCACCGGGACGGGCTCGCCCGGGACCACCGATGGTGCGGCGTCCGGCACCGGCGGCGGCTCCACGGCGGCCGGCACCTTCACCGGCGCGGTGGCCCCCGACCCCTACGGTGACGTGCAGGTCCAGATCACGGTCAAGAACGGCAAGATCACGGACATCCAGGCCCTGTCGTTGCCGGTCGGGGGCCACTCGGGGCGCATCTCCGACTACGTCGCGCCGATTCTCCGGTCCCAGGCGCTGGCGGCCCAGTCGGCGAACATCCAGGGCGTCTCGGGCGCGACCTTCACCAGCCAGGCCTACGCCCAGTCCCTCCAGGGAGCCCTCGACGCCGCCGGCCTCTGAGGCTCGTGGCCTGATGATCCCTGCTCCCGGTCGAGGCTCTGAGGCACGCGAGGATGTCGCGGAACCAGCCGTCCCGCGGCAGGTCCACGTCGAACCGGTCATGGGGACCGTCGTGAGCTTCGACATCCGGGCGCCCTTCGCTCCAGCCGGCGCGCTCGATGCCGCCTGCGCCGTGCTCCACGACATCGATCGGCGGTTCAGCCTCTACCGGCAGGACAGCGAGCTGGGCCGCCTGGCCGTCGGCGATGCGGCCGAGGAGACGCTCAGTGCCGACGTTCGCTGGGTCCTGGGGGCCTGCGACGAGCTCGCCCGGACCTCGGATGGGGCGTTCGACGCCCGCCATCACCGCCCAGATGGCGTGGTCGACCCCTCGGGCTTCGTCAAGGGCTGGGCCGTCGAGGAGGCCGTCCGCAACCTGGACGAGGCCGGGGCGAGCAACTACCTCGTGGCGGCGGGTGGCGACCTCGTGGCCCGTGGTGCACCCGCGCCGGGCGCCCGCTGGCGGATCGGGATCCGGCACCCGGAGCTTGCCGATCGCGTGGCCGCGGTGCTCGAAGTCGGGCGCGGCGCAGTCGCGACGTCAGGCCTCTACGAGCGAGGCGACCACATCCGAGACCCACGGACCGGGGCCATCCCCACCGAGCTCGTCAGCTTCACCGTGGTCGGGCCGGACCTCGCCTGGGCCGATGCCTACGCGACGGCCGGCTTCGTGCTGGGCCTGGGTGGCCTGGCCTGGGTCGAGGCCCATCCCGGCTATGGGGCCGTGGCCATCACCGCCGCTGGCGAGGTCGTCTGGACCCCGACGGCCGATGCCGCCCGCGTCGATGATGGAGGGCGGGACGCGACGGACTTCTCAGCAACTTCTCACACCCCTGCGGTTACCTGACCGGGACGGCCTGCCACGCCGCCCGCCAGAAATCGAGTCTTCCGCGATCCCGCGCTGCTCCGCGAGGAGGTCCCGCATGACGACCGAACCGATCGAACCGGCCCCGCCCGATCCCGGCGCCACCACCGGGCGACACCTCGCGTCCGTCTCCGACGCATCGGGGGCGCCGATGCTCGCGGACGAACGAATCGGGGACATCGCGATCACTCCACGCGGGGGCTACCATCGCCACGCTGCCGCCTCTGCCACCTCCCCGACCGTGCCCTCCCCGTTGAAGGTCGGCGTGCACGTGGCAGGCGTTGGTGCGAATGCCCGGGCCGACGGCCCGTCGGCCGGCACGATCACGATCGTCAAGTAGCCAGGGAGCGCCAAGCCGGATGCATCTCCTCCTCGTCGAGGACGACGAACGCCTCGGGCGCGTCCTCAAGCGCCTCCTCGAGGAGGATCGCCACGTCGTGGATGTGGCGACCGACGGGCAGTCGGGCCTCGACTTCGCCGAATCCGAGGGCATCGAGATCGTGATCCTCGACGTTGGCCTGCCCGACATCAGCGGCCTCGAGGTGGCCCGGCGCCTGCGGAAGCGAGGGACCCAGGCCGCCATCCTCATGCTGACGGCCCGCGACACGGTCAACGACCGCGTGACCGGCCTGGATGCCGGCGCCGACGACTACCTCGTGAAGCCGTTCGCCTTCGAGGAGCTCTCGGCGCGCATCCGGGCCCTCGCCCGGCGCACCGAGCCGGGCCCCCGCCGGGCCGACCCGCGCCTCGAAGTCGGGCCGATCGCCCTCGACGAAGCCGGCCGCCGCGTGACGGTCGACGGCCGGCCCATCGACCTGAGCCCGCGCGAGTTCTCGCTGCTCGAATGCCTGCTCCGCCACCCCGGCCAGACGCTCACCCGCGACCAGCTCCTGGACCAGGCCTGGCCGTACAGCGCGGCCGTCACCCCGAACGCCGTCGACGCCTACGTCCACTACCTGCGGACCAAGCTCGGCACGGCCGGCAGCCGGGTGGAGACGATCCGCGGCGTCGGCTACCGGTTGAGCGATGCCTGACGGGACGGAGCTTGGATCGGTCGATGCGGCCGAGGCCGCCGCGGTCGCCGCGGACGGGCGCCTCGTCACCGGCGTCGGGCGCCGGCTCGTCCTGTGGGCCGCCGGCACGACCCTCCTGGTCCTGATCGGCCTCGGCATCGCGCTCTACGTCGCGGTGTCCTCGAGCCTCAGCTCGACGGGCGTCCGCCAGCTCGACGCCCGCGCGGCCGACCTGCGGCGCCTCATCGAAGGGCCCTCCGGCCGGCCGCCCGACGGCGATGACCTGCCGACCGGTGGTCTCTTCGGCGGGCCGACCTCCGGCACCTTCGTCCTGATCCTCGACCAGAGCGGTCATCTGATCGTGCCCCGGTCCGTTTCGACCTCCTCGGGCCTGCCCGACACGGCATCGTTCACGGCCGCCAAGGGCGGTGGCCGGGACGTCCGGCTTGCCACGATCAACGCCGGCACCGCCAACGCCACACCGGTCCGGGTCCTCACCACGCCGGTCCAATCGATGCAGGTCGGGACCGTCTACCTCCAGGTCTTCCAGGACCGGACGGCCGAGGAGCGGACCCTCAACGTCCTGCTCGGTGTCCTGCTCGTGGGCGGCCTGATCATCCTGGTCGTGGCGGCGGGCGTCGGCACGATCTACTCCCGTCGTGCCCTGGTCCCGATTCGCGAGTCGCTGACCGCCCAGCGGCGCGCCCTGCGTCGTCAGCGCGAGTTCGCGGCCGACGCCAGCCACGAGCTTCGGACCCCGCTGACCGTCGTGCGAGCCTCGGTCGAGTACCTTCGCCGGCATGCCGAGGAGCCCGTCGCGCAGGTCGGCGACGCGCTCGACGACATCGACGCCGAGGTCGACCACCTGACCCGCCTCGTCGAGGAGCTGCTGCTCCTTGCCCGCTCGGACTCGGGCGCAGTCAGCCTCGAGCGAACGCCGGTCGACCTCGGCGAGGTCGCGGCCGACGCCGCATCGTCGCTGTCGCAGACCGCGTCGGAGCGCGGGATCACCATTGCCGCGCAGCCCGAGCCGGCACCGCTCCTCGGCGACGCGGCCCGGCTCCGGCAGCTCGTCGTGATCCTGGTCGACAACGCCATCGCCCACAGTCCACGGGGCGGGACCGTCAGCGTGACGGTTCGGCGGGCGGCTGGACACGCCCAGCTGGTGGTGGAGGACGAGGGCGACGGGCTTCGCGAGGACGACCTTCCTCGCATCTTCGAGCGCTTCTGGCGCGGCGCCGGGGCGCCGCCCGGCGGCGCCGGCCTGGGTCTTGCCATCGCCCACTGGATCGTGACCGCCCACGGCGGGACCATCACGGCCGAGAATCGCGAGCCGAGGGGCGCTCGCTTCGTCGTGGACCTGCCGGCCGGGGGCTGACGACCTGGCGCCCGGCGGCGGGCGCCGCGGGAACGCGATCAGCCCGGGTCGAGCCGCTCGTTCCAGCGACCGATGACCGGCGTGTCTCGCTCCCAGGCCAGGATGGAGACCGTGGCCGTGCCCAGGGCGAACCGAGCGCCGTCCACGGCGTCGAGCCCGATCCAGCGCGCAGCGAGGATCCGGAGGACGTGGCCGTGGGCGAAGGCAAGGGTGTCGCCGAGGTGACCCCGGGCCCGGGCGATGACCCGGTCAACGCGCGCGCCGACGTCGCCGAGGGTCTCGCCGTCACGCGGGCCGTCTCGCCAGATCGTCCAGCCCGGGCGCCCGGCCTGGATCTCGGCCGTGGTCCGACCCTCGTCGGCCCCGTAGTCCCACTCGCGGAGGTCGTCGTCCGTCGTCACCCGCTCACGGAACCCGGCGAGCCGCGCCGTCTCGAGGGCCCGGGAGAGGGGGCTGCTGATGACCGCCTCGAAGGGAATCCCGGCGAGACGTGGACCGAGCGCTCGCGCCTCGGCCTGCCCTGCCGCCGTGAGCGGGATGTCGGTCCAGCCGGTGTGCCTGCCAGCCGCGGCCCAGGCGGTCTCGCCGTGGCGGACCACCCACAGCCGTGGCCGCTGGTCGTCGTCGCGGTCGTGGGAGGGGTCGGTCACGAAGCCAGTCTAGGGTGGCGAGCCCGGCGACGAGCCCGACGACGAGCCCGGCGACGATTCAGGGGCCCGGTCCGCTGCTAGAGTCCCGCCATGGTCAGATCAATCCTGGTGCGAGCCGGGAGAACCCATGCCGGGTGAGGCACTGCTCATCGGCATCGCCACGGTCGCGGTGGTCGTGGCCGGCTTCGCGGCCATCGCTCCGGCGACGGCCGGGGACGGCTCGTCCCGGACGCCAGGCCAGCGCTATCGACTCAAGGGCATCGTCTCGACGAGCTTCAACGTGACCTTCGAGAGCCTCCTGCCGGCGGTCCTCTTCCCGGCCCTCGGCGACGGGAGACCGGCGCTGGTCGTCTCGAGCGCGCTCGTCTTCGCCTACGTGCTCTTCGTCATCACCGTCCGGGCGCGACAGCTCGTCCAGACGGGAGCCCTGCGGCGCCGCTGGAGCCAGGTCACGCTGGTCGCCGGGCTCACCGCGACGACGCTGTTCGGGCTCAACGCGCTCGTCTTTGCGTCCCTGACCGCGTACGCGCTCGCCCTCTGCATCCAGCTGTCCGTGGCGGCCGTCAGCTTCTACTCGCTGCTCGCTGGCGCCGACTGACGACGCGGGCACGGCCGGCAGACTCGGTGCGTGGGGCTCGATGTCGCCGCCGATGCCTGCGACCGCTTCACGGTCGGGTACTCGCGCCTCCTCTCGCCGCGGTTGGCGGGTCCCGGGCGGGCTCGCCCTTGGTAGCAGCTCGACGAACTGGAGCCGCGGGACCAAAAGGCCGCCGGCGGCGGGACGGCCTTGCTCACCGGGGCAGAGGGTTCGGACCCGTCGCTGTGACCAGCCGCTGCGGGACCCAGTTGTCGACGTGGTGAAAGCCATCCGTCAACGGGCCCTCGAAGCGCTCGACCGACGCCCGCAGCGACTGTCGATAGAACTTCACGTGGGTGAAGTCCTCGAACAGGATGTAGACGGGGTCGGGAACGCTGTTCGGGCCTTGGAATTGCTGACCGGTCAGGACCGGCTTGTGACGTTCCACGAACGTGTCGAACGTGTCGCCGACCACGACGCCGAGGTGCTCCAGCCCCATCTTGTAGACGCGCTGATGGACAGGCGGTATGAGCTCGATCAGCGGGGCGACCTTGCTATCGAACACCTCGAGCGGTTGGGCGGGAATGATGAGGGAGATCGGTCGACCGTTCCAGACTTTCTCCCGGTTGGCCACCGCATGTCGTTCGAGGAGGGTCCGGAGGTGGACGTACTGGTCCCATTCCGGAACGCGGAATGCCAGGTGGCTCAGCTCGTACGGGGCGATGTCGATGCCGCGTGAAGCCAGCCTGTCACGCTGCAGAGCCGCGAACGCACGATAGTCGCCAATGAGGTCGGACATTTGGTCGGTCATCACATCACCTCCAGCGGCATCGTACGGGCAGTAGTCCCGGGCGCGCGCCTCGACCCGAGTTCGATGACTAATCGACGTACTGCATCGGCGTGACCACGAAGTCATCAGGTAGCTTCACGCCTGTTGCATGGATCGGGCAATAGCCCCCGGGATTCTTGCTGAGGTACTGCTGGTGGTAGTCCTCGGCGAAGTAGAACTCGGGCGCCGGCGGTCCGGAGATCTCGGTGCCGATCGGCCCGAAGCCACTGGCAGAGAGCCGGGCCTGGTAGGCGTCGCGCAAGGCGATCGCCGCAGCCCGCTGGGCCGCGGTCCGAGGGAAGATCGCCGAGCGGTACTGCGTCCCGACGTCGTTGCCCTGGCGCATGCCCTGGGTTGGATCGTGGGCCTCCCAGAAGTGCTTCAGGAGTGCCTCGTAGGTGACCTTCGACGGGTCGTACACCACGCGGACCGCCTCGGCGTGGCCGGTCCTGCCCGAGCACGCCTCGCGGTAGGTGGCGTTGGGCGTGAAGCCGCCCTGGTAACCCACGGCCGTCACCCACACGCCGGGCAGCTGCCAGAAGCCCTTCTCGGCACCCCAGAAGCAGCCGAGGGCGAACTCTGCGATCTCGGTTCCTTCGGGATAGGGTCCGAGGATCGGCCGGCCGTTGACGTGGTGGGGACCGGCCTCGAGGATGGGCTCGCTGCGGCCGGGCAGCGCGGAATCGGGCGTCGGCATGGCCGGCGCGCGCGTCAGGAAATCGAACATGGGGACGGGGCTCCTCTCTGGATGCTCCCGAGTCTAGCCCGACCCCATGACGCTTCGATGTCGCCCGGGCATGCCGCGGACATGAGGTCGTCCCGAGCCCGGAAGCGGGGTCAGCGCGGCGGCTTGGCGGCGTCGTCCTCGGGGTGGCGCCCCAGGGCCCCGGCCAGGACGATCGCGCCGATGGCGATGAGGACGATCGGGCCGAGGAAGTCCGAGTCGAGCGACGGGATGTAGCGCCGGACCAGGAACCAGACGCCGATCAGGACGAGGATCGCTCCGAAGATCATCCCGGCGCGACCGTCCCGGGAGGCCCGGCGCTGCTGCCGCGCGGCGTGACGGGACGCGCGGCGGGCCTCGCGTTCCGTCATCCAGGTTCCGGGCTGGAAGCCCGGGGCAGCGGCTGCCGGCCCGCCGGCCGGGGGCATCGCCGCCGCCGGATCGGTTGGCGTGCCGCTCGGAGCGCTGGCGCCGCCGGCCGCGTCCGGCATGCCCGGAGCCGGCATCCCCGGAGCCGGCATCCCGGGCGCCGGCGGCACCACGATGGCCATGATGATGTAGAGCAGGAGGCCGATCCCGCCCGTGATCACCAGCAGGGCGAAGGCGATCCGGACGAGCGATGGATCGAGGTCCAGCCAGTCGGCGACGCCGCCGCAGACCCCGAACAGGACCCGATCATCGCGGGATCGATAGAGGCGGTCACGCATGGCAGGAACCTCCGAAGACGAGCGTGAAGGACCCGGCATTGGCCGAGATGTTGAGGTCGACCGCCGACGAGACTGCGCCGGCGGTGATCCAGTGGTCGTCGTCCTGGCGCACCAGCCCCACGGAATCGAAGTTGTTGCTCGCGATCGTACCGCTCCAGGAAACCCGGACCGGCGTCCCGCTCGGCAGGCAGACCTTCGCGGAACCTGCGTTGAGGGTGACGCTGGCGCGGCTCGCCGAGGGTGGCAGCCGGAAGGCCGCAGAGCCAGCGTTGATCGTGGCCCGATTGATGGTCCACCGGTCCTGAGCGTAGATGCCGGCATCGGCTCTGATGCCTTCCCGGGCCTCCGTGGCAATGCGTTCCGTGACCGAGGTGGACACGCCGTTGTTGAAGGTCAGCGCCGAGATGTCGCCCGTCCACTGCGCCAGCGTCCGGCGCCGGCCCTGGCTGACCGCGACGCCGAATTTCGTCGCGTGCGAGCCCGTCACGTACGAGACCGACGCCGATTCGGTGAACAGCTTC
>JACQEH010000107.1 GCA_016200675.1 Chloroflexota bacterium
ACGAACGGGATGACGTCGACGGCCCCGATCCGGGGATGCTCGCCCGTGTGCAGCTCCATGTCGATGTCGCGGATGGCGACCTCGATCGTGGCTTCGAGGGCGCGCATGACGGCCTCGGAATCGCCGGCCATCGTCAGGACCGAGCGGTTGTGCGAGGCGTCGCTGGTCCGGTCGAGGAGGAAGACGCCCGGGGTGCCGGCGACGGCAGCAGCGAGCGCATCGACGACCTGGCCGCGGCGGCCCTCGGAGTAGTTGGGGACGGACTCGATCAGCACGGGCCGTATCGTGCCAGACCCTTCGGCGCCGAGTTGACCTTGGCAGATCGTGTGGACCTGGCAGATCGTTGACTGCCAGGCGTTCGACGATAGACTCACCTGACCCCCAGCGACGCGCGCCGCGCTATCCACGCTGCACCCGATGGAGGCCCGATGTCCTCGAGCTCCGGCCCGACGCCCAGCCGCAGCCTCTTCCGCCATTCCGACTTCCTGAAGCTCTGGACGGCCGAGACGATCAGCGTCTTCGGCTCCCAGATCAGCGCCCTGGCGATCCCCCTGATCGCGGCCCTCTACCTCAAGGTCGAGCCGTTCGCGTTCGCGATGATCGGGACGATCGAGTTCCTGCCCTTCATCCTCTTCACGCTGCCGGCGGGCGCCTGGGTCGACCGCCTCCGTCGGCGGCCGATCCTCATCAGCGGCGACCTCGGCCGCGCGATCGCCCTGGCCACCATCCCGATCGCCTATGCCTTCGATGCCCTGACGATCTGGCAGCTGTACGTGGTCGGGTTCGTGACGGGCACCCTGACCGTCTTCTTCGACGTTGCCAACCAGAGCTACCTGCCCTCGATCATCGAGCGGGACCAGCTCGTCGACGGCAACTCGAAGCTCCAGATCAGCCAGTCAGCCGCCGCGCTGATCGGGCCGGGCATCGCCGGCTACCTCGTGGCGTTCTTCAAGGCCTTCGCGATCCTGCTCGACTCCCTCTCCTTCCTCCTGTCGGCACTCTTCGTCTTCTTCATCCGGCGGCCGGAGCCGCCGGTGACCCACCACCTCGGCGACGACGGCAAGCCGAAGGCCTCGATCGTCCACGAGGTCCGGGAAGGGTTCGCCTTCGTCGTGCGGAACCCCTCGCTGCGGGGCATCTCGGCCGGGACGTCGACGTCGAACCTCTTCGGCAGCATGGCGTTCTCGATCTACCTGCTGTACGTGGTCAACGAGCTGCACCTCACGGCCGAGCAGATCGGCCTCGTGTTCGCGATCGGCAACGTCGGGACGCTGGTCGGGGCGATCCTCGCCAACCGCCTCGCGGGCTGGTTCGGCCTGGGCCCCACGATCATCGGCTCGCTCTTCATCGGCGGCTTCAGCCCCATCCTCGTGGCCGTCGCGCCCGTCGAGCAGGCGATCCCGTTCCTCATCGCCGCGGGCGTCTTCGGCGGCCTGTCGCAGATGATCTACAACATCAACCAGGTGAGCTACCGCCAGGCGATCTGCCCGCCCCGGATGCAGGGCCGAATGAACGCGACCGTTCGCTTCCTCGTCTGGGGCACGATGCCCATCGGGAGCATCATCGGCGGCATCCTGGGCTCGGTGATCGGGCTCCACAACACGATCTGGGTGGGCGCGATCCTGGGGCTGACGCCCGCGATCTGGCCGTTCCTCTCCCCGATCCGCCACGTCCGGGTCATGCCCGCGCCGGTCGACGACGAGCCGGCTTCGGCGGGTCCGACGGAGGCGCCGATCGCGTCGGCGTGACCGCGGGCCGGGCCGCGGCTTCGCCCGGGATACGGCGGCGGCGGCCGGGCCCCCGGGTCCTGGGCCCCGGGTCCCGGGCCCTCGGAGGAATCACCCTCCGGGCGACATGATTCCCAGGCATCGATTTCAGCGCGAGTCGGGGTCGTGGCGACGATTTCGAGGCCTCAGCACGCCGGTTCATGCCTGGTGATCATCACTTCGCTGCGAAGGAGCTCGAGGTGCGTCCCGGCGGCGGCCGCGACGCACGATTTGATGACCCGAAGTCATTGGCCTCCGGCTCGGGGCGTTTGGCGCGGACGTGCGGGCCGCCGTCGCCCGGGGCCGACGCCTGCCACGCACGAAAACGTGCATCGCGCGTGGGATCAGGCGGACCGACGGTGCGCAGCGCACGGTTCCACGCCCCAGCGGCACCGTTTCATGCTCGGGCCGCCCAGAAGCCGCGCTCCGAACAGCGCGGAGCAGATTCAGTGACTGCCAGTCAACCCAAGCCCGCGGCACGCCCCGGGAACGTGTAGTCCCAACCGAGGTCGAGATCGAGGGTGGCCTCGACCTCAAATGCCTCACCCCCCTCGGCCCGAGGAACTCGGCACGAGAAGCTCGGCGCGGGCCCGTCCGGCGTGGGTGGTCCCCCACTCATCGCCGACGAAGACGATCGGGCGGGCAGGATCCATGAGGTGGTAGGGCTGCGGTCGCATCTCCCACGGCTCGCCCTCCGGGTCGAAGCGGGCTACCACCGTCAGCGCGCCTCCCTCGGTCGAAATCCGGACGCGCGCGCGGGTTGGATCAGGCTCCAGCACCATTCGCAGCCTCCCTGGGACGAGCGCCTGCCCCTGGCGCCGCCACATCCGGTTGACAGCGCTGTGCGGGGCACCGATGCAGGCGAGCCCCCCGATTTCCAACGCCCTGCGCGATCCCGACGGGAGGATTGCTGATCACGTTGACCCAGCGGTGCGAAACCCGCGCTCACGTTGAACCCATGGGGCGAGCAGGACGGCGGGGGCCATCTGGCGCTCGACGGGGATCCGGCTCGCGATCCCGATCGCATCACCCGGGTCGACCCGGGCGTGATCGGGATGACGCGGCGGCCGCCAGCCGCTCAGGTCGTCGGCTGGGCCTCGTCGAGCATCGGGACGTGGACACCGCGTTCGCGGGCGACCTCGA
>JACQEH010000108.1 GCA_016200675.1 Chloroflexota bacterium
CATGTGCCGCAGTCATGAACCGCCAGGGAGGAGACGCTGGTCCCCGTCACGGGCATGTGCCACGCACGAATGCACGCCTGTCACGCAAGGGGGGGGCGAGAACCGTCGCCCCCGGCCGGTGGCCTGGCCTCGGCGCGCGACCCGCACCTCGCCGCGCCCTGGCTGGCGCCCGCCTCGCGTGCTTCGGCCCGCGCCTCGACCCCGCCACCCGCGCCTCGACCCCGACCCGCGCCTCGACCCGCGCCTCGACCTGCGACCCGGCCCGCCGTGGCCGCCACCCGCGACCCCGCCACCCCCGACCCGCAGCCATGGGTGGTCTCGACCCGATGAGCCACCGTGAAGGCGGCTGTGCCACGATAGGCCGGTGAGCAGCACCACGGTTCGTCGGACGCGGCAGCGCCTCGATCAGCTCGTCGTGGATCGAGGGCTCGCGGCATCCCGGACACGCGCCCAGGCCCTCATCCTCGGGGCGAGGATCCGGACCGGGACGGGCGACGGGGCGCGCCTCGACCGGAAGGCGGGCGACCTCGTCGACGACGACCTGCCGATCGAGCTCGTCGAGCGCGATCCGTACGTCAGCCGCGGCGGCCACAAGCTCGCGGCGGCCCTCGACGCGTTCGCGATCGATCCACGGGACCGGACCTGCCTCGACGTCGGCGCCTCGACGGGCGGCTTCACCGACGTCCTGCTGCAGCGCGGCGCGCGGCGCGTCTACGCCCTCGATGTCGGGCGAGGCCAGCTCGCGGAGCAGCTCCGGCACGACGAGCGGGTGATCTCGATGGAGCGGACCAATGCGCGTGTGCTCACGGCCGCGACCCTCCCCGAGCCCGTGAGCCTTGCGACCATCGACGTCTCCTTCATCTCCCTGCACCTGATCCTCCGGCCGGTCGCGACGGCGATCTCGAAGGAGGGCGGCGAGGTCGTCGCCCTCGTGAAGCCGCAGTTCGAGGCCGGCCGTGGCCAGGTCCCCGGCGGCGTGGTCCGCGACCCATCCGTCCACCGGACCGCGATCGAGGGCGTCGTGGCCGCCGCGCGAGAGGCCGGGCTGGTCCCGGTCGACGTCATCGCCTCGCCCATCCTCGGTCCTGAGGGCAACAGGGAGTTCCTGCTCTGGATCCGGGTGCCGGGCTCGGCCGCACACGCTGCCGATGCGCCCGCGGGCATGACCGCCGTCGCGCCCACGGGCGTGACCGGCGCCGCACCCGACGACGCCGCCCTCGCCGAACGGATCCGGACCGTGATTGGGAGCACTGCGTGATGACCGAGCTGCGCCGGATCGGCTTCGCCTACAACCCGACGAGCGACGCCGCGGTCGAGCTCCGCGAACGGGCCTCCGGCTGGGCAGCTGTCCGCAACCTCGACCAGTGGGCCACGACGGCCGCGGACCTGGAGTCCCTCCACCGCGAGCTGCCCGGGACAGACGTCCTAGTGGTGCTGGGCGGGGACGGCACGTTCCTTCGGGCGGCCCGGGCCGTCGCGGATGTCGACGTGCCGCTGCTCGGCATCAACGTCGGCAAGGTCGGATTCCTCTCCAAGGTCGAGGCGGGCGACCTCGTCCGAGTTCTGGAGCAGCTCCAGGCCGGGCAGTTCGACCTCGAGCTCCGGATGGGCCTCGAGGCGCGCATCCTGCGGGGAGGGTCGGCCGAGGATCCGGAGCGCCATCTGGCCCTCAACGACGTCGTGATCGCCCGGGGATCGCTCGCCCGCGTCGTCCGGCTCGACGTCTCGATCGACGACAGCCACCTGGCGACGTTCGTCGCCGACGGCCTCGTGGTCGCCAGCCCGACCGGGTCGACGGGCTACTCGTTCTCGGCCGGCGGCCCGATCCTCGACCCGACGGCCCGCAACCTCATCGTGACCCCGATCGCCGGCTACCTCACCACCATCCGCTCGGTGGTCGTGGGGCCGTCGGTGGTCGTCCGCTGCCGGGTCAACGACGCCCACGAGGCGCTCGTCTCAATCGACGGCCGCGAGGATGTCCCGGTGGCCGTCGGCGACGTGGTCGAGATCCGGGGCCTCGGCCGCCCGATCCGGCTCGTGGAGCCGGCCGGTTCGCAGCCCTTCTGGGACCTCCTCCGGAAGAAGGTCGAGCTCCTGCCCTCGTGAGGCGCGCGTGAATCCGCGGTCCGAACCGGCGACGCCATCCCTCGCGCAGGAGCCCGACCTCGGACGTGCCGCGGACGGCGGCGTCGGGCGCCTGCTTGAGCTGACGGTCGTCGACCTTGGCCTGATCGACCGCCTTCGCCTGACGCTCGAGCCGGGCCTGAACGTCCTCACCGGCGAGACCGGAGCCGGCAAGAGCCTCGTCATCGATGCCCTCGGGCTGGCCCTCGGCGCCCGCGCGGATACGTCGCTGATCCGGCACGGCGCCGACGCCGCCCGGGTCGAGGCGCTCTTCGACCGCGTGCCCGAGCCGCTCATCGTCGCCCGCGAGGTGTCGAGCGGTGGACGCTCCACGGCCCGTCTCGACGATGCGGCGGTCACGGCGGCCCGCGTGGCGGAGACAGTCGGCGCGCTGGTGGAGGTCCACGGTCAGCACGACCAGGGGCGCCTCCTCGACGAGCGCTGGCAGCGCGACCTCCTGGATGCCTACGGGCGCCACGACGACGCGCGGCGGACGATGGCGCGGGCCGTGGCGCGTTGGCGCGAGAACCGGTCCGCCCTGGCGGCGCTCGTCACAGATCCTCGCGAGCTGGCCCGGCGGCTCGACCTCCTGGAGCATGAGGTCGCCGAGATCGGTGCCGCGCGCCTCCGCGTGGGCGAAGCCGACGAGATCCGGCGCCGCCTCGAGGCAGCACGCCATGGGGCGACGATCGCCGAGGGTGGCAACGCCATCCGGGAAGCCCTCGACGGCGAGGAGCCGTCGGCCCGGACGCTCCTCGGGACGGCCCTTCGCGAGGCCCGCAGCGTGGCCCGCCTCGACGCCCGCTTCGAGGCCGCGGCGGCCCGCCTCGCCGGCGCCGACGCCGAGCTCGAGGATGTCGCGGCTGACGTCCGGGACGCCCTCGAGGCGGTCGACCACGACGCGGCGGCGATCGCCGGGCTCGAGGAGCGTCTCTCGCTGATCTACGGCCTCGAGCGGCGCTACGGCGACGACGAGGCCGCGGTCATCGCCCACGGCGAGCAGGCGGCGTCCGAGATCGAGCGGCTGCGCGGCGTGGAGGGTGAGCGGGATCGCCGGCGACTCGACGATGCCTCCCTCCTCGCGGGCGTCGCCGGGGCCGCCGCCGAGCTCGGCGCGCTCCGTCGGGCGGTGGCGACGCGACTCGCGGCCGAGGTAGGCACGGTCCTTGAGCGCCTCGGCTTTCCGGCCGGGACCTTCGAGGTCCTGCTCGGCCGCCGCCCCGCGGCCGCGGACGATGCGGCCATCGAGCTCGACGGTGACGCCGTGGCCTTCGACGCCAGCGGCGCCGACGACGTCGTCTTCCGCCTGGCTCCCAATCCCGGAGAGCCCGCGCGGCCACTCTCGAAGATCGCCTCGGGGGGCGAGCTGTCGCGCGTCGCCCTGGCCATCAAGCAGGTCGTGGCCGAGGCCGACGCCACGCCGACGCTCGTCTTCGACGAGGTCGACGCGGGGATCGGCGGCCGCAGCGCGGATCCCGTCGGCCGGAGCCTGTGGTCGCTCGCCAGGCGCCACGAGGTCCTGGTCGTCACCCACCTCCCGCAGATCGCGGCCCATGCGGATGCCCAGTTCCGGATCGGCAAGCGGGAGCGCGACGGGCGAACCGTGACGGAGATCTCGCGCCTCGACCGCGAAGGCCGGATCGTGGAGCTGGCGGCCATGCTCGGCGGTGCCGGCGAGGCGGGCCCCGGGATGGCCGCGCTGGCGCAGGCACGTGAGCTCCTCGACGCCGCCGAGGCCTGGCGCGCCGGTCACGTTGACCGGGGCTGACGCGGCGCCATGGCCCGCCAGGGGACGAAGCTCGACCAGGCGATCGACGACTTCCTGACCTATCTCCGCGTCGAGCGCGGCGTGTCGCCGGCCACGATCCTGGCCTATCGGGGCGACCTCGAGGACTTCGCGAGCTCGCGCGATTCCGCACGCGACTGGGCGCAGGGCCCCGACGCCGCCGTGCGCTACCTCGCCGCGCGAACGCGCCGCGGCCGCCCGGGCGATCCCGGCCTGGCGCCTACGAGCCTCCGGCGTCGCGCGGCCGCCATCAAGGGCTTCTACCGCTTCGCCTTCGGCGACGGGCTCATCGGCGTCGATGTCGCGGCCCACCTGGACCTGCCGCGCATGCCACGCCTGCTGCCCGAGACCCTCTCCGTGGCCGAGGTGGAGCGGCTCATGGAGGCCGCGGGGCCGGAGGACGCGACGGGGCCCAAGCTCCGCGACCGGGCACTCGTCGAGCTCCTGTACGCGGCGGGCCTGCGCGTGTCGGAGGCGCTCGGCCTCGATCGTGAGGATCTCTCGCTGGAGGGGGAGTTCGTGCGGGTGATCGGCAAGGGAGACAAGGAACGGCTCGTGCCGGTGGGCGACGTGGCCATCGGTGTCCTGGGGCGCTGGATCGACGGTCCGCGAGCCGACCTGATGGCCGCCCACCATGTCGACCCCGTCCGGGGCGGCCCGCTCTTCGTCGGCGACCACGGCCGGCGCTGGGCGCGCCAGCAGGCGTGGGCCGCGGTCAAGCGCGCCGCGCACGCCGCCGGCCTCGCCGATCGGGTGAGCCCACACACCCTCCGCCACTCCTTCGCGACGCACCTGCTGGAAGGGGGAGCCGACCTCCGGATCGTTCAGGAGTTGCTCGGCCATGCGAGTATCAGCACGACGCAGCTGTACACCCACCTGACGGGGGAGCGGATCCGCGAGGTCTACGCTCGCGCCCACCCTCGAGCCTGAGGAGGACATCCGTGGCTCGCTACGCCGACACCCTGCTCTCGGATGGAGAACGGATCGCACTCCGGACGCGCCAGCACTGGCTCTCGACGATCGTCGACGGGCGGGTCCCGTGGGCCATCTTCCTGGCCGCGATCGTCCTGCTCGTGCTCCGGGTCCAGCTGCCCGGCAGCGAGGCGGTCGCCAACGTCCTCGGCTATCTGGTCCTCGTCCTGCTCGTCGTGTCCCTCGCGATGCTCGCCCGCCTCTACTGGTCGTGGTACGCCCAGGACTACCTGGTGACGACCCGCCGGGTCCTCAAGGTCGAGGGCATCTTCAACAAGAAGTCGGCCGACAGCTCGCTCGAGAAGATCAACGACGCGGTCCTGGAGCAGAACCTCTTCGGCCGGATCTTCGGCTACGGCGACCTCGAGATCCTGACGGCGGCCGAGACGTCGGTCGACCGCTACCGGATGCTGGACAACGCGCCGCACTTCAAGAGGGTGATGCTGGACCAGAAGCACGCCCTCGAATCGGACATGGCCAGCATGCCGAGCCCACCGATGCGGGCGCCGGTCGCGGCGGCGCCGACGGTCCGGGTCATGACCTCGGAGGAGGTCTCCAAGGCCCTCGGCGACCTGGCGGGCCTGCGCGATCGGGGAGCCATCACCGCCGATGACTACGAGGCGAAGAAGCAGGAGTTGCTGGCCCGGCTCTGAAGGGGGATTCCGGCCCGACCGCAGGCCACGTGGGAGATGCGGGGCCCGGCAGCGCCCTCGATCTCGCGAGCGGCTAGGATTCCGCGACATCGCCGCTCATCGGCGATCCTCACGAGGCTGACGAACCCGTGCCCCAACTGGACCCCGCGCGGCTCATCCTCGCCGCGATCCTGCTCCTCGTCTCGCTGCCGGTGCACGTGTTCTTCCACGCGCTCATCGCCTATCGGATGGGCGACGGGACGGCCAAGCTGCTGGGCCGCCTGACCCTCAACCCGATCGTCCACTTTGATCCGCTCGGCGGCACGCTCCTGCTCATCACCCTGCTGTCCGGCAGCAGCTTTGCCTTCGGCTGGGCCAAGCCAACGCCCGTAAACCCGGCCAACCTCCGCGGCGGGCGCCGGGGCGACGCCTGGGTGGCCCTCGCCGGACCGCTCTCCAACCTCATGCTGGCCGCGGCTGCCGCGATCCCGTTCCGGACGATGGTCGCGACCGGGGTGGAGGCGCCCCTTGCCCTCGAGGTCCTGGGCCTCTTCGTCCAGATCAACGTGGCCCTGATGATCTTCAACCTCATCCCGCTGCCGCCGCTCGACGGCTCCCACGTGCTCCTGGCCCTCGTGGACCCGAGGACGAGCTGGCAGCTGCGGGCGGTGCTGGAGCAGTACGGCTCGATCATCCTGCTGGCCCTCATCCTCCTCCCCTCGATCACCGGCCTCCCGTCTCCCCTCGGGATCCTCTTCCAGGTGGTTGCCGGCCCGATCATCCACCTGCTCCTGGGCCTGTGACGACGGGTGGCGCGGCCTGGTGGACCGGCAAGCTGCGCCAGGCCCGAGTACATCTTCGGGCCCGGGTGTCCGACGCCGAGCGGCATGAGCTCGAGGCCTGGCTGAGCCCCCGACAGGCCGCGATCTTCGACGCGATGACGGTCGCCGACCGGCGCCACGGCCTCGATGTAGTGGCCGCCCTTCGCGCCGGCGGCGTCGAGGCCACCGATGCCCTCGTGGCCGGGCTCCTCCACGACGCCGGCAAGGGCCAGACCGGCTTCCTGCCCCGGGTCATCCATTCGCTCGGCCAGGCGTACGGGACCTGGATCCCGGCTAGCGCCCGCCGCCTTCCGGGCCTCGGCGCCCCGCTGGATCGGCTGGCCACGCATCCCGAGGCGTCGGCCCGGCTCGCGGAGGCTGCCGGCTGCTCCCTGCGGACGGTCGAGCTGATCCGCTGGCAGGAAGCCCCGCGCGATCCGGAATACGGCGAATCGCTGCGCCTCGCGGACGAGGCCAGCTGACGTGACCGACGCCGGGTTCGCCCCGCCGGCGGCAGCCGATGCCGGCGCCTTCCCCGGGCCGGGGCCGGCCGTCCGGTTCGGGGCGGCCCGCCGGCCGGAGGAGGCGACGGAGATCGTGCTGGCCGACTGGGCCGGCCCGCTCGGCCTCCTCCTGACCCTGATCGAGGCCCGCCGCCTCGATGTCATGACGGTGCCCCTCGGTGCCCTCGCCGGCGCCTACCTCGAGGCCCTGGCGACCCTGGAGGGCGACCGGATCACGAATGTCAGCTCCTTCGTCGCCGTCGCCAGCCAGCTCATCCTCATCAAGAGCCGGGCGATGCTCCCGCGGCGGGCCGAGCCGGGCGCGCTCGATGCCCTGGAGGACGACGGCGTCGACCCCGAGGCGGAGCTCCGGGAGCGGCTCCTCCTGTACCGCGCCTATCGCGACGCCGGCGTCGCCCTGCAGGCCGTGGCCGCGGAGCGCCAAGGGCTCTTCCGGCGCGAACCCTCGACCGCACTCGCGGCAGCCGTTGCGGGTGCCCGTGC
Organism: Chloroflexota bacterium; assembly: GCA_016200675.1. Classification (GTDB taxonomy): domain Bacteria; phylum Chloroflexota; class Limnocylindria; order Limnocylindrales; family CSP1-4; genus UBA5189. The sequence continues at coordinate 7,343 of JACQEH010000108.1, forward strand.
CCCGGAATCCCCGGCCCTCGACCCGGTGTCCCTCGGCCGCGCCCTCGCCCGCCTGGCGGCGGTCATCGCCCCGGCCGAGCCCGCGCCCGAGGTCATCCGCCGGGCCGTGACCCTGACGGAGCGCGCACGCCTCATCCGGACCGCCCTCGCCAACGCGCCGTCCATCGTTCTCCAGGACCTCCTCGCGGGCGTCCGCGATCGGATCGTGATCACCGTCACCTTCTTGGCCATGCTCGAGCTCATGAAGCGACGCGAGATCGTCGTCGAGCAGGCAGCGCCCTTCGGCCCGATCACCGCCCGTCGGACGACGGCGGCCGAGCGAGCTGCCGCAGGTCTCGGCGCCGACGCCGACGAGGCGCCCCTCGACGAGTCCATGGCCGGCTTCCGATGATCGACGAGACGGCCGCCGGCGAGCTCGCCGCGATTCTCGACGACGTGGATGTCCCAGTCGCGCCCGGCGGTCCCGACCCGACGGTGGTCGACCCGGGCGTCGGCGAGCTCACCGAGCGATCGCTCGAGGCGCTCCTGTTCGTCGCCGAGCGGCCGCTGGCTCGGCGCGAGATCGCGACCCTCGCCGGGGTCGATCGAGACGCGGTCGATGCGGCCCTCGGCGACCTCGAGGTCACCCTGCGCGACCGCGGCATCCGGTTGATCCTGTCGGCCGATCGCGTCGAGCTGGCGACCGCCCCCGAGGCCGGAGCGCTCATCGCCAGGTTCGTGGGGGCGGATGCGGTGCGTCTCACACCCGCTGCCCTCGAGACCCTCGCGATCGTCGCCTACCGCCAGCCGGTGACGAAGGCGGTCATCGAGCGGATCCGGGGCGTCGACTCCGACTACACGATCCGGGGCCTGCTGCACCGGCGCCTCGTGACCGAGCTCGGCCGCTCGGATGCCCCGGGCCGGCCGATCCTGTACGGCACCGGCTTCGACTTCCTGGAGCGCTTCGGCCTGACGTCGCTCGACGACCTGCCGTCGCTCGATGCCGACGTGGCGGCCCGCCTCGTCGACCCGGAGGGCGCCGCGGCCGTCGCCGGCTGGGTGCCGCAGGATGACGCCACTCGCGATGGCTCGGCCGATGCCTGAGGAACGGCTCCAGAAGGTCCTTGCCGCCGCCGGCGTCGCGTCGCGCCGGGCCAGCGAGGTCCTCATCTCGAGCGGCCGCGTCCGGGTCGATGGGCGCATCGCGACGCTCGGTGAGCAGGTCGATCCCGCCTCCGCCCACATCGAGGTGGACGGCATTCCCGTCGGCGTCGGCGCCGCCCGGGCCTACGTCGCCCTCCACAAGCCGATGGGCGTGACCGCCACGACCCGCGATCGGCACGCGGAGGTGACCGTCCTGGACCTGATCCCGACGGCCC
>JACQEH010000109.1 GCA_016200675.1 Chloroflexota bacterium
CGAGGTCCGCGGCCGAGGGGAGCTCCAGCTGGCCGTCCTCATCGAGCAGATGCGGCGCGAGGGCTACGAGGTGACGGCATCGCGGCCGGAGGTGATCCTTCGGGAGACGCGGGACGGCCTCCAGGAGCCGTACGAGCGAGTCACGATCGACATCCCGCCCGACTACATCGGCGAGGTCCAGACCGCCCTCGCCGGGCGCAAGGGCCGCCTGGAGCAGATGACGACCGATGCCGATGGCCGGGTCCGGATGGAGTACGTCCTGCCGGTTCGCGGCCTCATCGGCTATCGAGGCCAGCTCCTGACCGATACCCGCGGGACGGCGCTCCTGCACCAGATCGGCGAGGGCTACGGGCCCTGGGCAGGCGAGGTCACGCACCGGACCGCCGGCGTCCTCGTCAGCGACCGTGCCGGCACGTCCAATGCCTACGCGCTCTTCAATCTCCAGGAGCGCTCGGAGCTCTTCATCGGCGCCGGCGTCGAGGTCTACGAGGGCATGGTGGTGGGGGAGAACGCCCGCTCGGGCGATCTCGACGTCAACCCGACCAAGGAGAAGAAGCTCACCAACATCCGGACCCATGCCCACGACGAGGCGCTGCGCCTGACGCCGCCCGGCCCGATGACCCTCGAGTCGGCCCTCGAGTTCATCGCCGCGGACGAGCTCGTCGAGGTCACGCCGCTCTCGATCCGGCTGCGCAAGCGCCTCCTTGCCAAGCACGAGCGCGAGCGCGAGCGGGGTCGCGACTTCGAGCGAGCCCAGGTCGAGGGTCGCCCCGACGCCGTATGAGCCCGATCCTCGGTGTCTCGTGGGCGGACATCATCTCGATCGTGGAGGCGTACGTGGCAATCGCCCTCCTCCTCGCGATGTGGTGGTGGTTCGTGACCGTCAACGTCCCGACCTCGGACGGCGCCATGCACGTCGCGGGCATGTTTGCGTCGCTGATCCCACTCCTCTTCCTGGCCGCGAACGAGGCGTGGTTGCGAATCCCCGGCGTCGTGGCCTGGCCTGCCCTCGTGCCCTGGCTCGTGGCCCTCGTGATCGTCCGGCGACGGATCATCGTGCGCAGGGTGCGGCTGGTCGAAGCCCGGCGACGCGCCGCTGAGGCCGGCCAACCCGGCCTGTCGCCAGACGAGGCTGACGGTGCCCCGCTACCGGTTGGTCCGGCGAGCACTGCGGCAGCTTCGCCCGTTCGCGGCCGGCGGCGCTGGCGAGGCCCGGCCGTTGCGCTCGTCATGCTGGCTTCGCTCATCGTCGCGCCGCGCGCCATCTACGCGATCTCCTCGCACACGCCGTGCGAGACCGCCGAGATCCTCCTGGCAGCCGGGAACGTGGGCGTGCGCGAGGCCGAGCCGGAGGCCTGGATGCCGCCGAGCGTGCCCGGCTACGTGCGCAGCGATGGACGTGCAACCACGCTCGGGACCGTGGCGGCCTCACGGAAGAACCCGGACGCTTCGCGATCCGAGCTGCGTCGCGACGGCTTCGTGGCCGGCTACGAGGAGCGCTGGGACGGAGCCGGAGATCACCTCGAATTCGATGCCCAGCAGTTCGCGACAGCCGGTGGTGCCTCCGCGTTCCAGGCGTTCGCCGTGCGCTACGCCTGCCAGTTCGCGAACGAGGCCTTCCCCGGCCCGGACGGCTCCGTCGGGCTCCAGATCCGGTTTGCCACGGGGAATCCGATCGGGGAGCAGGTCTCATGGGTCAGCGGTACGACACGAATCATCGTCTTCGCGGACTTCCGCGGCCCGCCCACCGACCACGGCAGGATCCTCGCCCTCGTCCGGCTGATCACCCGCTGAGCGCCGCGGACCGCGGGACTAGAGTTCTCGGCGATGGAGTCGTCCCCAGCGGTCGCCGCGAACGCCGTCACGGGCATCACCGGCCGCGAGCGCGTTCGGGCCTTCGACCTCGCCGCCGGGCTGGCGGTCTTCTTCATGATCCTGGTCCACGTCCTGTGGCACTGGGGCGAGCGATCGACGTGGACCACCCCGGTCGGGGAGGCGATCAGCTTCGCCGCCGGGCCGACCGCGGCCCCGGTCTTCGTCTTCCTCATGGGCGCATCCCTCGGCGCGGGTGAGCGGGTGGCCTTCCGGGAGATGGCGGCAAGGGGCCTGTGGCTGGTCTTCCTGGGCTACGTCCTGAACTTCCTGCGGGGCGTGATCCCGGCCTCGCTCGGGCTCGCCAGCGGCGTCATCACCGCCGATCAGGTCGCCCCCTACACCCTGTGGTGGCTGGGAACGACGGTGGACCTCCACCACATGGTCGGCTTCTCGCTGGTGGCCATTGCCGCCCTCCGGACGCGGGTCGAGCCGGGCTGGGCCTGGATCGCGCTGGCCGGGGCGATCCTCCTCGTGGCGCCCACGGTCCGGACGTTCGCGGCCGGCACCCCGCTGCTGGACGCGCCGCTGACGCCCTTCGTCGGATCCGCCCCGAACGTCTACTACGCCGTCATCCCCTGGCTCATGTACCCCCTCGCCGGGGCGGTCTTCGGACGCAGCATCAGCCGCGCGTCGGATCGAACGGCGATCTTCCGGCGCGGCGCGGTCATCGGCGGGCTGCTCATCGCCGCGGGCCTCGGGCTCATCTACCTCCAGCGCCCCGGCTTCGACGTCTACACCTACTGGCGGCAGCCGGCGTCCTTCGCGGTCGCGATCTTCGGGGTCATCCTGGTCTGGCTCGCCCTGTGCGACGTCGTGACCCGCCGGCCGGCCATCGATCGCCGGCTCCGGGTGGTCTACGGCTGGAGCGACCGGGTCATCGCCATGTACTTCAGCCACTGGATCATCGTCGGCTGGGGAGTCGGCCTCGTCGGCTTCCGGGCACTGGGGCTCGGCCAGGTCCTCGTCGCCATGGCGGCCGCCGTCGTGGCGACGAACTACCTTTCCCGGCTCGTCGTCCGCCTCGAGGCGAATCCCTGGTTCCGACGGCGGCGCGCCCCGGCCGGATCTGCGGAGCTCGGCGTCCTGGCGCGAACGGCCTGAACCAGCGTCGTGGCGTCGTGAACCCGCGTCCCGGTGGCCGGCTCAGGCCTGCCGGCAGCTCGGCCGCTCCGGCCGCTCGCGTCGCGGCACCCCAGGCCGAGGAGGACCGTTGCCTTCCGGACGACTTTCCGGTGACGAACGCCGGGGCGCCTACAATTCAGGCAATGCCCATCTACCTCGATCACGCCGCCACGACCCCGCTCCGGCCGGAAGCGCTCGAGGCGATGCTGCCCTTCCTCGGTGCGGAGTTCGGGAATCCCAGCTCGCCACACGCCTGGGGCCGTCGCGCGCGCCTGGCCGTCGACGAGGCGCACGAGCGGATCGCGGCCGGGCTCGGGGCGGGGGCGCGGGAGATCGTGGTCACGAGCGGCGGCACCGAGGCCCTCAACCTTGCCATCAAGGGCGCCGCCTGGGCCGGCAAGCCGCGCGGTCACCGGATCCTGACGACCGCGGTCGAGCACCACGCCGTCCTCCATCCGCTCCAGCAGCTCGAGAAGTTCGGCTTCGAGGTGGTCGCGCTGCCGGTCGATCGCTATGGGCGCCTCGACCCGGACGCCCTGACGGCGGCCCTCACGGATCGGACGATCCTCATCGCGCTCGGCCACGCCAATAACGAGGTCGGAACCATCCAGCCCCTCGTCGAGCTCGTCCGCCGCGTGCGGCGGGACGGCCCAAAGGGCTGCCTGGTGGCCGTGGACGCGATCGCCTCCGCGCCGTACCTGCCCCTCGACGTGGCCGCCCTCGACATCGACATCCTGGCCATCGCGGCCCACAAGTTCGAGGGTCCCAAGGGTGCCGGCGCGCTCTTCCTCCGGGCCGGCACGCACATCCTGAGCCAGCAGCAGGGCGGCAGCCAGGAGCGCTTTCGCCGGGCGGGGACGGAGGACGTCGCGGCCACCGTCGGCATGGGCGTCGCCTTCGAGCTGGCCGTCGCGGAACGCGAGGCAACCGCAAAGCGCCTCCGCCGCGGGCGCGAGCGGCTGGTCCGGGCCCTCACGGCGATCGGTGGCGTGGAGCTGACGGGCCATCCGTCGGATCGCCTCCCGGGCCTGGTATCCATCGTGATCCGCGACGTTGAAGGGGCCTCGGTGGTGGTCAAGCTGGACCTCGAGGGCGTGGCCGCGTCGGTCGGCTCGGCCTGCACCACGGGATCCGCGGAACCGTCCCACGTCCTCCGGGCAATGGGCTACCC
>JACQEH010000110.1 GCA_016200675.1 Chloroflexota bacterium
CAGCAGGACCGAGCAACAGGAAGGAGGTCTCCGTGAAGACCCTGATCGCGCGATTCGTACTCCCCGCCGCAGCCCTACTGGCCGGCGCCGCCCACGGCGCCGATCTCGCGACGCAACACCAGGCCCACACGGCCCGCTACTCCGTGACGAATCTCCCGGGGCTCGGCGGGACGTCGAGCGGGGGCCACAGCCTCAACGACCGGAGCTGGGCCTCGGGCTTCTCCAACCTGGCCGGCGACGCCACCACGCACGCGACCCTCTGGCGCGACGGGCGGGCGCTCGATCTCGGCACCCTCGGCGGGCCGAACAGCAACGTGGCCTGGCCGGTGAAGAACAGCCGGGAGATCATCACCGGGATCGCCGAGACGGCGGCGCTCGACCCGCTGGGCGAGCGTTGGAGCTGCTCGGCCTTCTTCCCCTCGGTGACCCACCACACCTGTCTCGGCTTCGTCTGGGAGGGGGGAACGATGCGGGCTCTTCCCACGTTGGGGGGCGGCAACGGCTTCGCCACCGGGTCCAACAACCGGGGCCAGATCGCCGGGTGGGCGGAGAACACCGTACACGACCCGACTTGCGTGGCGCCCCAGGTTTTGCAGTTTCGCGCCGTCGTCTGGGGGCCCGGCAGAAATCAGATCCAGGAGCTCCCGCCACTCCCCGGCGACTCCACCTCCGCCGCCACGGCGATCAACCAACAGGGTGGGGTCGTCGGATTCTCGAACGTCTCCGGCGGAGCGTCCGGCGCCTTCAACGCGCACGCCTTCCTCTGGACCCGGCGCGGCGGAATGCGGGACGGCCTTCCTGGCGAGTCCGGTCCCCATGTAGGGCTTGCTTCTCCTCGGCCGGTGCCGGCAAGACGCGGTATTCTGCGGCGTGTCGGCACCGGTCATGGCACTCAACGTCCCCACAGAGCCCCGCGCCGCACGCAGCGAATCGAGGACCCTGTTCGCCTCCGGCCTGCTGCGCATCGGTGCATTCCGCTGCTCCGTCCAGGACCCGGGCTTCGCCACGGCCGGCCCGATCTCGCGCCCCCATTTCGTCTTCCCGCGCACCTCGGTATGGATTCTTCACGAAGGGGCGCCCGCCTTCGCCGCCGATCCGGGGATCGTGACCCTCTACAACGGAGACCGGTCCTACTCGCGGGCTCCGCTGTCGCGAGAGGGCGACCGGAGCGACTGGTATGAGGTCTCCCCCGAGCTGGTACGCGACGTGGCGGCCGAAGCGAATTCCGCGGCCCGGGACGATCCCGAGCACCCGTTCCGCGCCGCCTGGGTTCCGGGCTCACCGGACCTCTATTGGTCGCAGCGCCGGCTCTTCGAGCGGCTGGCCACGGGCGAGCCCGTCGAGGCGCTGGAGGTCGAGGAGGGGGTGGCGTCGCTCCTGAGCGCGGTCCTTTCCGGAAGGGCGCGTAGCGCATCGCTTCGAATCGCTCCGACCGGGCCAGAGACTCCGCGGTCGCGGGCCCTTGCCCAGGCGGCGCGCGCCGAGCTCGATCTCCGCTTTGCCGAGGACATCTCCCTGAGCCGGCTCGCCGCACGCCTCGACGCCTCGTACTTCGCCCTCTGCCGGGCGTTCCGGGCGCACTTCGGAACCACGCTCCACGCGCACCGCCTCCAGGTCCGCCTGCAGGCGGCCCTCGAGCCCCTGGCCTCCGGCGAGTCTGACCTCACCCGCCTGGCGCTCGACCTCGGCTTCTCCAGCCACAGCCACTTCACCCTGTGCTTCCGCCGAACCTTCGGGGTCACTCCGTCCGAAGCCCGGAGCCAGCTCCGGCGCGGAGGCCACGGCCGGTCGACCCCACTCCACGGGCCGCGATGAGGTCGCCCCGCGGGGCCTCTACGCAGGGTCCGCAAGCCAGGTGTGAAGGTGGATCCGCCACGTTCCATCGCTCGCCCGCTTCAATACGGTTAGGAAGTGGCTGTGGCTCGTCATCGGCGCGCCGGGAGGCGAGCCCGTCACGAAGACAACGCGGTCGTGGCCCCGGGCGACGGCCAGGTCGCCGGAGAGAACGACCTCGTCGAGATCGAGGTCGAAGCCGGTGACACGGGTCGGCGGACCGCTTTCGGGCCACCAGTACCGGGAGATCGCTGCGGTTCCGGCGATCGGTTCGCGTTGGCCTGGCGCCAGCATCACCGCGTCCGACGAGAAGACGGCGAGCACGCGCCGTGCATCGTTGGCCAACCAGCCGCTGCGGTAGAGCTCGATCGAGGCGCGGACTTCCCGCTCGCTCCCGGTGGGTGACGCGAGGCCGTTCGTGCTCGCCTCGCCGGCCGCTGCCGCCTTCCGGATCCCGCTGGAGAGGAGGAAGACCCGCCCCGAGTGGTGCCCCTTCACGGCGCTCCAGCCGGAGGTGATCAGCAGGTCGACCGCTCCGTCGCCGTCGACGTCGCCCATCCCCACCGCATCGAAACCGAAGGTGTCACCGGGGGTGCGGCAAGTGAAGGTGGCGAGCGGCTTGCCGTCCCGCCCGGAGTAGAGGTAGGCCTTCCCTCCCGCAATGGCCGCACCGGCGTACTGCCAGGCGCCGACGATCAGGTCGGGGCGACCGTCCCCGTCGACGTCGCCGGCATCCGCGGGGCTGGTGCCGAATCCCTCGCCGGCGGTCTCGCCGGTGAGGGTCAGCAGCGGATGGCCGTCCCGTCCTGAATGGACGTAGACCCGGCCTGTCGAAGGGCCCTTCGCGCGGTTCGAGAAGTCCGACGAATAGGTGTCCGGAGTGCCGTCACCGTCGAGGTCGCCGGGAACGGCGAGGAACATCGCCCCCAAGGCGGCGCCCGTCGCGTCGGAGTCGATCTCGTGCCGCGGCTCGACCGAGAGCCCTTCATAGACGTAGACCCGGCCGGTGTTTCGCGGCCCCCCTCCGGGCGCGCCGACCATCCAGGTCGTCTTGCCCCCGAAGGCTC
>JACQEH010000112.1 GCA_016200675.1 Chloroflexota bacterium
GACAGCGGCATCATCGACCTTGCGCGCGGCAGCTGGGACGGAACGCACCCCAGGGCGCTGATCCCCCAGCAACCGATCGACAGCAAGCCGATGAAGGCCGCCCTGCTGAGGGTCGCCGACGACGTGATCGCGAACGGCTTCGGGCCGACCGCCCGATACCCCGCGATCGGCCAGCTGCTGCTCCCCCGGCCCCCGCGAATCACCGGCGGCGACGGCGGTCCCCTCGCGGCACCCGGCGAGGACATCGTGGCGGCGGCGCGACGGATCGCCGGATCGCTCGACCGGACCGTGCTCCCGATCCAGGGCCCGCCCGGGACCGGCAAGACCCATACCGCGGCCCGGATGATCAAGGCCCTCGTCGCCGACGGGCGGCGCGTCGGGATCTCGGCGCAGTCGCACCGGACCATCACCAACCTGCTCGAAGAGGTCGTGGTCGCCGCGGGCGAGCGTCCGCCGGTCGCCATGCGAATCCTCCAGAAGGCCGACCCGCACGACGCGCACCTCGATGCCCCGGGCGCGGTCGTGACCTCCGCCAACGAGGACGTCGAGCGCGCCGTTCGCGTGGGTTCGGTGGATGTCGTGGCCGGGACCGTGTGGCTCCTGGCGCGCAGCCAGCTCGACGCCCTCGCCGAGGGTCGCGACGCTCCATTCCTCGACGTCCTGTTCGTCGACGAGGCCGGGCAGTTCTCCCTCGCCAACCTCGTCGCCGCCGCGACCTGTGCGAGGTCGGTGGTCCTCGTCGGCGACCCCAACCAGTTGCCGATGGTCGCCCAGGGGATCCATCCAGCGGGCGCGGACGCGACGTCGCTCGGGCACCTCGTCGGCGGCTCGGTCACGATTCCGCCCGAGCGCGGCCTCTTCCTCGAGGCGACGCGGCGGATGCATCCGCGGGTCAACGCCTTCATCTCACCCGCCTTCTACGAGGGGCGACTCGTCACGCACCCGACGACGGCGAGACGCCTCGTCGGAGGGACCGATGAGCTCGGCGGCGCAGGCATCCGCTGGCGGCCGGTGCGCCATGAGGGCAACGGTCCGAGATCCGGCGAGGAGGCCGCCGCGGTGGCCGAGATCGTCGCCGGCCTCCTCGGTCGATCGTGGACGGATGCCGACGGGCTCGTCCACAGGATCGAGCTGCGTGACGTCATCGTCGTCGCGCCCTACAACGCCCAGGTCGCCGAGATCCAGCGCGCCCTCGCGGCGCGACTTGGGGCGCCTGGCAACGTCGGGACCGTCGACAAGTTCCAGGGTCGAGAGGGCATCGTGGCGGTCTATTCGACGGCAAGCTCCAGTCGCGAGGACGCGCCGCGGGATATGACCTTCCTGTACTCCGCCAACCGCCTCAACGTGGCGGTCTCCCGCGCCAGGAGCCTTGCGATCATGGTCGCTTCGCCGACGCTGCTCGAAGCCGGCTGTCGGACGCCCGAGCAGATGCGGCTCGTGGACGCCTTCTGCCGCTTCGTGGAGCTGGCGGAGGACCAGCGACGCGAGGCCTGACCACTCCCCGGCGCGGTGCCCTTCGGCGCGGGCGCCGGACGAGTCGGGCGTCCGAGTATCGTTGGTGGTTGATGGCCACGACCGATCCCGCAGGTCCCGACGCAGGGCCGCGGCGCCTCACCGGGACCGCCCTCGTCGCCGCCAGGACCCGCGCCCGCTGGAGCCTCGTGGCCGGTGTCGCGCTCGGCAGCACCGGCCACATCGCCGCCGTCACGGTGGCGACGATCGTCGCCCAGGACCTCCTCGGGTCGACCACGCTCGCCGGGGCCCCGGGATCGACGGTGGTCCTGGGGGCAGCCATCGGGTCGGTCGTCCTCTCGTCGCTGATGGCCCGCCGCGGCCGGCGGCCGGGGCTCGTGGCAGGCTACGGGATCGGGGTGGGCGGGGCGCTGGTGGCCACGCTGGCGGTCATCTCGCGATCGTTCCCGTTGCTGCTCGTCGGGACGCTCTTCATCGGCTTCGGCAACAGCTCCAACCAGCTCTCGCGCTACACCGCCTCCGACCTCGTGCCGGCGGCGCGACGGGCGTCAGCGATCGGCCTGGTGGTCTGGGGCGCGACCGTGGGCTCGGTCGTCGGCCCGTCGCTCGTTCCCGTCGCCGGCAATCTCGCCGCGTCGGTCGGGCTGCCCGCCCTCGCCGGCCCGTACCTGGTGCCGGTGGTCTTCGTCTCGATCGCCGCCATCCTCTCGTTCGTCCTCCTCCGGCCCGATCCGTACGCCATCGCCGACGACTCAGCGGCCAGGCCGGGGATGTCCCCGCCGGTCGGGGTCACGGGCGATGCCCTGCGGACGTTGCTCCGCCGGCCGGGCGTCGCGACGGCGGTCGTGGCCCTCGTCGTCGGCCAGTTCGTGATGACCCTGATCATGACCATGACGCCCCTCCACATGACGCAGCACGGCCAGGGGCTCGGGGCGGTGGGTGCGGTCCTGTCCGCCCACACCCTCGGCATGTTCGCCCTCTCGCCCCTGTCCGGCCGCCTGACGGAACGGATCGGCCCGGTCCGGACGATCCTCCTTGGGACGTTGATCCTGGCCTTCTCCGCGATCCTGGCTGCGATCGCACCGCCGATGGGCGGCGGGCAGCTGTTCCTCGCTCTCTTCCTGCTGGGCTTCGGCTGGAACCTCGGCTTCGTCGCCGGCAGCGCACTCCTCTCGGAGCATCTCGAGCTCCACGAGCGGACGCGGGTCCAGGGCATCGCAGACGCTCTCATCTGGAGCTCGGCGGCGGCCGCCAGCCTCGGGTCGGGGCTGATCATGGCCGTGGCCGGCTACACGGCCCTCGGCATCCTCGGCGCCGGCATCGTGCTCATCCCGGTCCTGACCCTGCGCGCCCATCGGCATGCGCTCGCCAACGTCCACGAGACACCCGATCCGGAGGTCGTGCTGCCCTGACCAACGGCTCCGCCCGGCTTCGGCCCGGTCAGGCCCCGAGGCCGTCTCGCTTCGCCCTCAGCCCGCGGGCGACAGCTCCGAGACCACCCACGCGGCGAGGGTCCGGGCGCAGGCCGTGACGTCGGCCACCGGGACGCCTTCGTCGGCGATGTGGGCGCGCTTCACGTGGCCCGGGCCGAAGATGACGGTCGGGGTCCGGCCCTCGTTGACGAGGAGCCGCATGTCCGCCCCGTACGGCTCGCCCAGGAGATCCGGGGTCCGACCGAGTGTGGTGCTGGCGACGCCACGGAGCGAGGTCGGCAGGTGGTGGTCCGCCGGGACGCGTGCCGACGAGAACTTGCCGCCGAGGAACTCGATCGCCGGCGGGTGGTCACGGAGGAACGGATCGGCGGCTGCGGCGCCGGCAATGACGCGGCGGAGGCGAGCTTCGGCGTCACGCCACGTCTCGCCCAGGGCGACGCCGTAGCGGCCGTCGGCGACCACGCGATCCATGACCGTCGAGGCCCAGTCGCCACCCCGGACCATGCCGACCATCGTCGGGTATGGCAGGCCGAGGGCGGTCATGAGCGGGTCCGTCTCGGCGGCGTTCCGCGCCGCCTCGTCGACTTCGAGGGCGCGGATGAGGGTCATCAGGTTGTCCAGCGCCGACACGCCGTCGCGGCGCATCGACGCGTGGGCGGCCCGGCCCGGGACCGTCAGCCGAAACGTCAGGGCACCGGCGTGGGCGATGACGATGTCGAGATCGGTCGGCTCGGTGATGACGGCCATGTCAGCGGTGATGCCCGCCCGGATCGCCGCCAGCATCCCCTGCCCGCCGTCCTCCTCGGAGGGCACGAAGGCGATCACCAGCTCGCCGGCGAGGACGTCCGCGGCCCCCGACGCGACGATCGCCCGGGCCGCGGCAAGGATCGAGGCGCAGCCGCCCTTCATGTCCGCGGCACCCCGGCCCCATACCTGCCCGTCGGAGACGTCCCCACCCCAAGGATCGACGGTCCAGCGGGCCGGGTCGCCGATGGGCACGACGTCGGTGTGGCCGACGAGGAGGATCCGCCGCCCGCCAGGCCGGCCGAGGCGACCGACGACCACCGGCAGCTCCGTTCGGGGCATCTCCGCGCCGGGCCACTCGGGATCGGTCGCCGCGAACGCCGCGGGGTCGGTCTCGATCCGCTCGACCCGGCAGCCGATGTCGGCCAGCATCGCCGCCGCGAGGTCCTGCACGGCCCGCTCGTCGCCGGTTACGCTGGGCGTCCGGACGAGGCGCACGAGGTCCTCGACGGCGCGGGCATCATCGACGGCCGCTCCCGCCCGGGCCGCGGCTGGCGTCAGGACGGTCGCCCCGCGATCAGCCACGGAGGATCGGCCTGGTCATGCAGGTCGGGCCGCCCGAGCCATTGATCCCGATCTCGGTCGCCGGATAGGTGTGGACCTCGCAGCCTGCGGCCGCGAGCGCCGCGGAGGTCGCCGGATTGCCCTCGGCCAGGATCACGACGCCGGGTCGGACGGCGAGGACGTTGCAGCCGAGGGTCCCGAACTCCTCCTCGGGGACCTCGATGACCCGGATCCCGAGGTCGCCGAGAAGCTCCCAGAGCCCGACCGGGAGGAGCGGCAGGAACACGACCGCGAGGTCGTCGGCCACGGGCGAGATCACCGACAGGAGGTGGATGAGCTCGGCCGGCCCGCGCCAGTACGGGACGTCGAAGGTCCGGACCTCGCCACCGACGATCCGGGCCAGCTGGCCGGCCCCCGCCGTGTTCGTCCGAAGCGTCCGCCCGATGCACAGGAGATCCGGCCTGATCCAGAACGTGTCGCCGCCCTCGATCGTGCCGGGCGCCTCGATCCGCCCGGCCGTGGGGATGCCCGCCGCCCGCGTCCAGGCCTCGATGGCCGCCGGCTCAGCCAGGCGATTCGGCTTGCCGGGCCGGAGCGGGATCGCCCCGGCGTCCGAGACCAGCAGGGGGTCGAACGTGTAAACGAGGTCCGGGCTGTCGAGCTCGGCATCAAGCAGATGCACGCGCGGTCCGAGCGAGCCCAGGACCTCGACGAAGCGGTCGTGCTCGTCCTGGGCGAGGGCGAGGTCGACCGGGTGCAGGAAGCCGTGGGCGGGGCCTTCGAACGCCCGCCCGAAGGCGGGTCCGGGACGCTTGACGAGGACTTCGAGGAGGGGCGCTGTCATGCTCTGGGCGCCGTAGGTCCGACCGGCCGGCAAGGTCATGCGGTGAGGATAGTCGGCGCGACCGGGGTCGCGCGGTTGCGGTCCCGCGCGGAGCGCATGCGCCTCAGCCGCCTCAGCCGCCTCAGCCGCCTCCGCCGGCGGCGGCCACGGCAGCGCGGGAGCGCAGCCGACTCAGCCGGCCGCGGCGGCCGCGGCGGCCACGACACCCTGCCCGCGGGCCGCGACGCGCCCGAGGACCGCCAGGAGTCGGTCGACCTCGGCCGTCGTGTTGTAGTGGGTCAGCCCGATCCGGACGACGCCGCCCGTCGCGGCAAAGCCGAGGCGCTCGATGAGGCCGGTCGCGTAGAAGTCGCCGTCCCAGACGGCGATCCCCTCGTCGCCAAGGGCCGTCGCGACGTCGCGGGAGCTAGCCCCTTCCACAACCAGCGCCGCGGTCGGGGTTCGGTGCGTGAAGGCGGCCGGATCCGTGAGTCCGAGGAGTCGCACGCCCGCGATGGCCGTCAGGCCGTCGTGGAGGTGCCGGTAGAGGGCCATCTCGACGTCCCGGATCGCCGTCATCGCCGCGACCAGGTGGGCCCGGCGGCCGGCGTCGGCCGGCGAGCCGGCCATGACCCCCACGTCCTCGAGGTAGCGGATGGCGGCGAGGGCCCCGGCCTGACCCTCGAAGTTGCCGGTCCCCGTCTCGAAGTGCGACTCGGCCGGCCGGACCTTGTAGGCAGGCAGCGCGGCCAGGATCGATCGCCGGCCGTAGACGACGCCGAGATGCGGTCCGAAGAACTTGTAGGTCGAGCAGGCCACGAAGTCGGCGTCGACGGCCCGGGCATCGATCGAAAGGTGGGGCGCCGCGTGGACCGCGTCGATGTACGCCCAGGCGCCGACGGAATGGGCAAGGGCCGCGATCTGGGCGACCGGGTTGATCGTGCCGACGGCGTTCGATGCCCAGCCCGCCGCCACCAGCTTCGTCCGCGGCGAGAGGAGGGCCCGGAGGTCGTCGAGGTGGAGCGTGCAGTCCTCGAGATGGGGCTCCCACCAGCGGATCACAAGGCCTCGGTCCCGTGCCGCCGCGATCCACGGATCCACGTTGGCCGCATGGTCCAGGCCGGTCACGATGATCTCGTCGCCGGGCGCAAACGTGGCGCAGATCGAGCGGCTGAGATGGAAGGTCAGGGTGGTCATGTTGGCCCCGACGATGACCTCGTCGCTGTCCACCCCGAGGAAGTCGGCGAGGGCCGCGTGGGCCGCCTCGACGATCGCGTCGGACGCCCGGGAGGTTGCGAACGCGCCCTCGTGATTGGCGTTCGTCGTCCGGTAATAGGTGGTGACCGCGTCGATCACCGTCTCGGGGACCTGCGTCCCGCCGGGACCGTCGAAGTACGCGAACGGCTGGTCGCCGTACCGGATGGAGAGGGCGGGAAAGCGCGCCCGGAGCGCGGCGATGTCGAGGGTGGTCACGCGTTTCTCCTATGTCAAGCAGCGAGGGCCAGGCCGGTCGAGCTTGCGGCCTCGTCCGCTCGAAGGCGCCGGAAGACCTCGTCGCTGAGACGGCGGCGGAGAGCCCGGATGGCCTCGGTGCGGCTGTCGCCCGCGGCTCGTCGGTGCTCGAGGTACGCCTTGCCCGGGCCGGCCAGCCGGATCTGGGTGATGGCGATCCGGTGGAGGGCGACGTTGAGCTGGCGATTGCCACCTCGGTTGAGGCGATGGCGGACGACGTTGCCCGACCAGACCGGCACCGGCGCCGAGCCATTGTGCCGGGCGAACGCCTCCTTGGACCGGAAGCGACTGATGCCGGCTGCCTCGCCGATGATCTTGGCGGCGGTCAGGGCACCACAGCCGGGCAGGGCCAGGAGGGTCGGTGCGGAGCTCCGGACCAGGCCCTCGATCTCATGCTCCAGGGCGCTGATGGTCGAACTCAGCTCGACGATCCGGGCAAGCAGGTCGCGGGCGAAGCGGGCCACAGGCTCGGTCCGTCCGGCGAGCGCCTCGCTGAGCGCTCCCTGGACCACCGCGCGGCCGAGCGAGCGGGGTGCGGGCTCAGCAATGGCGAGCTCGACGAGGAACCAGCGCAGACGCTGCTCGTGGCGCGTCCGTTCGCCCACGAGATCCTCGCGATGGTCGACGAGGAGGCGGACCTTGCGATCGGGGCCGTCGAGCGAGGCGACCGGCAGGTTGGGTTCGCGGAGCACGGCACGGGCGACGGCGAGGGCATCGATCGGATCGCTCTTGCCCGGCTCCCGTCCGGAGCGACGAGCGCCGGCCATGAGCTTGGGCGAGACCCGGACGACCGACTCGCCGGCGCGCACGAGTTCGGCATCGAGCCGCCGGCTCAGGTGCCGGCAGTCCTCGAGGCCCCACGTCCGCTCGGACCACTGCGCCGCCCAGCGGCGGAGCTCGAGGTGCCCGGCATCCGTCGCCGCGATCGTCTTCTCGGCCAGCTGGCGACCCGTTCCATCGATCACGACGACCGTATGACGCCGCTTGTGCAGATCCGCGCCCAGGACGACC
>JACQEH010000113.1 GCA_016200675.1 Chloroflexota bacterium
CCGGCGGCCCGGGCGGCCCTCCGCGAGCGGGCAAGGCGGGGCCGGGAGGAGATCGAGCACAGCGGGCCGAGCGAGGTCCATGCCATCATCCCGGGAGTCGTCGTCTCGGTCTCGATCGTCGCTGGGGACGCGGTCTCGGCCGGGCAGCAGCTCCTGGTCGTCGAGGCAATGAAGATGCAGAACGAGCTCCGCGCGCCGCGGGACGGGACCGTCGAGCGCGTCGCCGTCGCCGCCGGACAGACGATCGAGGTCGGCGACCTCCTCCTCGTGCTCGCTTGAGCCGCGCGGTGGCACGTGCCTGAGGGCCCGGATCCAGGGCGGGATCGATGGCGGCGGGAGAGCCGTGCCGCCGCGCTGCGCGGCGGTCCCGAGCGCCGGACCCGCTTCGAGACGGCCTCCGGGCTGGAGATCCGGGACCTCTACACGGCCGCCGATGTGGCCGGCCTGGACGAGGACCGCGATCTCGGCCGCCCCGGCGAGTTCCCGTTCACCCGCGGCGTCCAGCCGACGATGTACCGGAGCCGCTTCTGGACCATGCGCCAGTACGCGGGCTTCGCCACCGCCGAGGAGACCAACCGTCGCTTCCGCTACCTTCTCGAGCAGGGCCAGACGGGCCTCTCGGTCGCCTTCGACCTGCCCACCCAGATGGGCTACGACTCGGACGCTCCCGAGGCGCTCGGCGAGGTGGGCCGGGTGGGCGTCCCGATCTCCAGCCTCGCCGACATGGAGGCGCTCTTCGCCGGGATCCCGCTCGATGCCGTCTCGACATCGATGACCATCAACGCCACGGCCGCCACGCTCGTGGCCCTCTACGTCGCCGCCGCCGAGCGCCAGGGCGTGGCCCGGGACCGCCTCTCTGGCACGGTCCAGAACGACATCCTCAAGGAGTACATCGCCCGCGGAACCTGGATCTATCCACCCCGGCCGTCGATGCGAATGGTGACCGACATCTTCGAGTTCGGCGCCCGCGAGCTCCCGAAGTGGAACACCAGGAGCTCTTCGAGGAGGTCGCCAAGTTTCGCGCCGCCCGCCGGATGTGGGCCCGCATCGTCCGGGACCGCTTCGGCGCCGCGAACCCGCGCTCCATGGCCTGCCGCTTCCACGTCCAGACGGCGGGCAGCTCACTTACGGCCCAGTCGGTGGACAACAACGTGGTCCGGACGACGCTCCAGGCCCTGGCCGCGGTCCTCGGTGGAGCCCAGAGCCTCCACACCAACTCGCGTGACGAGGCGCTGGCCCTGCCGACCGAGGACGCCGTCCGCCTCGCCCTCCGGACGCAGCAGATCCTGGCCTACGAGGCCGGCGTCACCGAGACGCCCGACCCCCTCGCCGGCTCCTACTACGTCGAGTCCCTGACGGACGAGCTCGAGGCTGCGGCGAACGCCTACCTGGATGAGATCGAGGCGATGGGCGGGACGCTGGCGGCCCTCGAGGGCGGCTTCCAGCAGCGCCAGATCCAGGAGACCGCCTATCGAACGCAGCGGGCCATCGACGCCGGCGACCAGGTGGTGGTGGGCGTCAACCGCTTCCGCGACGAGGCAACCACGACCCCGCCGACCCAGAAGATCGACCCGGAGGGGGAGCGCCGCCAGGTCGAAGGCCTCCGTCGCGTCCGGGCGGGGCGCGACCCCGCCGCCTGGGAGGGCGCGATGCGCCGCCTCGACGATGTCGCGCGGGGCAGCGACAACCTCCTGCCGCCCCTGATCGAGGCCGTCGGCGCCTACGCCACCGTGGGCGAGATCGCCGACCACCTCCGCGATGCGTGGGGCGTCCACCGCGAACTCATCACCGTCTGAGGGCCGATCGATGTCGTTGCCGCCGGGCAGGATCCACCACATCGCCGTCGTCGTCCGCTCGATCGAGACCAGCCTGGGTCTCTACCGCGACCTCCTCGGGCTGCCCCTCGAGACGATCATGGACATCCCCTCGGACCGCGTCCGGATCGCCTTCCTCGGGGTCGGCGAGTCGAAGGTCGAGCTCGTCGAGCCGACCGACGACACCACCGGCGTCGCCCGCTTCCTCGCCTCGCGGGGCGAGGGCTTCCACCACCTCTGCCTCGAGGTCGAGAACCTGGCGGAGGAGCTGACTCGCCTGGCGATCAGCGGGGTGGAGCTCATCGACTCCGCACCGCGGCGAGGTGCCGAAGGACCGGTCGCCTTCCTCCATCCGCGATCCTGCGGCGGCGTCCTGGTGGAGCTGATCGAGGCCCTCGGCGGACCGTCGTGGCGAGGGCTGGGGATGGGCGACCCGGCCTGACCGTCTCGGGGAGCCGGCCGGCGTCGGTCAGAGGGACCAGGCCAGGATCACGGCCGGCGAAAGGTCTGCCCGGCGGGCGAACGTCACGATGTCGCCGGCGAGCTGGCGGATCCACGGCTTCTCTTCTCGCGGCAGGGCGCCGAGGTCCTCCTCCAGGAGCTCGATCCAGCGACCGGCGACCGCGTCCAGGGAGCCGTCGCCGAGGCGGGCGATCCCGCTGATCCAGGTCGGATCGATCCGCTCCACGGTGCGCTCCCCGATGTCGCCCGGTCCGTCCAGGTCCCGGCGGGCGTCAATGAAGTCGATCGGCTCGTCGCTGCCGGTCACGTCCCGGATCGCCTCGCTGAAGCGGTCGAGCCAGGTCGGGTCGGTGGCGCCGCCCAGGGCAAGGTGGCCGTCGAAGCGGCCGGGATCGTCGAGTCCGGCCCAGTCGTCGACGCTGACGGCGAGGAGGATCTCGCGGCTCTCGCCGGCGACGAGGTCCATGAGGAAGCCCATCGGGCCCGCTCAGCCCCGGAAGCCGGCCGCTCGCAGCAGGGCGGGCAGCTCGGTCGGCGATTCGGCGACTCGGAAGCCGGCCGCCTCGAGGGCCGCGACCTTCGAGGCCGCGGTGCCCGCGCCGCCGGAAATGATCGCCCCGGCGTGGCCCATGCGCTTGCCCTCGGGCGCGGTCCGGCCGGCGATGAAGGCGACCTTCGGGATGGCGGCGAGGTGCTCGGCCGCCCAAGCCGCAGCTTCCTCCTCGGCCGCCCCGCCGATCTCGCCGATGAGGACGAGGGCCTCGGTCTCGGGATCGTCCTTGAAGAGCTTCAGGACGTCGAGGAACTGGGTCCCGATGATCGGGTCGCCGCCGATGCCCACGCACGTGGACTGGCCGAGCCCGGCATCGGTCATCGCCTGGACGGCCTCGTAGGTCAGCGTCCCGGAGCGCGAGACGACGCCGACCCGACCCTCGCGGTGGATGGAGCCGGGGATGATCCCGACCTTGGCCCGCCCCGGGGATGTGGCACCCGGGCAGTTCGGGCCGATGAGCCGGGCGCCGGCGAGCCGGACCTCCTCGACGACGGGGATCATGTCCAGGACGGGAATGCCCTCGGTGATGCAGAAGATCGTCTTGATCCCGGCCCCGACCGCCTCGAGGACCGCATCCGGTGCGCCGGCCGCGGGGACGAAGATGCAGGAGGTGTTCGCGCCGGTCTCGCGGACCGCCTCGGCCACGGTGTCGAACACGGGCACCGTGCCATCGAGGGCCCGGAGGCCACCCTTGCCGGGGGTCATGCCGGCCACGATGTTCGTCCCGTAGGCCTGCATCGCCCGGCTGTGGAACTCGCCCTCGCGGCCGGTGATGCCCGACACGACGAGGCGCGTCTCGCGCCCGATGAGGACGCTCATGCGGCGGTCGCCCGGGCCGATGCGACAGCCTTGGCGGCCGCCTCGTCGAGCGTCGCCGCCGTCTCGAAGTGGGCCGCCCGGAGGAGCTCGGCGGCTTCCTCGGCGTTCGTGCCGACGATCCGGACGACCATCGGGACCTCGCGCTCCTGCTGGCCGCGGGCCTCGATGAGGCCGCGGGCGACCTCGTCGCCGCGGGTGATGCCGCCGAAGATGTTGACGAGGATGGCCTTCACATTCGGGTCGTCGAGGATGAGCCGCATGGCTGCCGCGACACGGTCGGCCTTGGCCCCGCCGCCGATGTCGAGGAAGTTCGCGGGCTCGCCGCCGGCCCGCTTCACGAGGTCCATGGTCGTCATGGCCAGGCCCGCCCCGTTGACCATGCAGCCGATGTCCCCCTCGAGCTTGATGAAGGTCAGGTCGTAGCGCCGGGCCTCCACGTCGGCCGGGTCCTCGGCATCGAGGTCGCGGAGCGCCTCGTGCCCCGGATGGCGGGCGAGGGCGGAGTCGTCGAGGGTGACCTTCGCATCGAGGCAGACGAGTCGCTCGACGGGCGTTCCCTGGGCGCCGTGCTCCCGGATGACCGCGAGGGGATTGATCTCGACGAGATCGGCGTCGTAGGCCAGCATCGTCTTCAGGAGGCCCTTGGCGATCGCCGCACCGGCCTTCCAGTGGGGACCGAAGCCGATCTTGAAGGCGAGCTCGCGGGCGGCGTAGTCGGGCAGCCCGAGGAGCGGGTCGACGTGCTCGTAGACGATCGCCGCCGGGTTGTCGCGGGCGACCTGCTCGATCTCGACCCCGCCCTCGGCCGAGCCGATGAACATGAGCCGCCGGGTGGAGCGATCCAGCAGGACCGAGAGGTAGTACTCCTTGACGATGTCGGCCGCCGGCCCCACGAGGACCCGCCGGACGGGCAGGCCCTTGATCTCGAGGGCCAGGATCTGGGCCGCGACGTCCTCGGCCTCGTCGGCCGATCCGGCGAGCTTCACCCCACCGGCCTTGCCGCGCCCGCCGACGAGGACCTGGGCCTTGATGACGACCTTGCCGGTCGCATTGGCCGGATCCCCCAGGAACTTCACCGCCGCCGCCCGGGCCTGGGTCGGCGTCCGGGCAACTTCCCACGGCGGAACCGGCAATCCCTGGGCGAGCAGCAGCGCCTTGGCGTCGGCCTCCTGGATCTTCACCCGCCCATCGTAGCCGAGCGACCCCCGAAGGACCCCCGGGCCGTCGGCCCTACGCCCATCGAGCCAGATGGATCCTTCGGGCTTCGGCGATGCGCTCCACGGATGCCGGCGACTTCGAGATCGACCAGATGATCGCGTCGTCGACGCCGAGCCCGGCCAGCTCGTCGAGGAAGGCGGCCAGGCCCGGTGCCTCGGCGTCGATGGCGCTCGCGTCGTCGGCCGAGCCGGTTCCGGGATCGGCGAGGCGGACGCCGATGGTTCGCCGCAGCGTGGCCGGATCCCGGCCGACCGCGGCACAGGCGGCATCGACCGCCGCCAGTCTGGTCCGGAGGCGATCGTCGATGCGCCCGAACCAGGCCGTGTTCCAGGCGTCCGCCCAGCTCGCGGTCAGGCGCAGCATCCGCTCGCCCTTGGCCGCGACGAGGAGCGGCACGCGGCGCCCGGGCGGCGGGACCAGGACGGCATCCGAGGTCCGCAGCCAGGTGCCCGCGTACGTGACCCGCTCGCCGCGGAGGAGCCGGGCCGTGATCTCCAGGTCCTCGGCGAAGCGCCCGACCTTGTGGTCGGCCGGCCAGCCGAACGCCTCGTACTCCGGATCGTGCCAGCCCGATCCGAGGCCGAGGGTCAGGCGCCCATCGGCGAGGTCGTCGAGCGTCGCCGCCATCTTGGCCATGAGAGCCGGGTTCCGGAACGACGAGCACATCACGAGTGAGCCGAGCTCGACCCTGGGAACGAGGGGGGCAAGGGCCGAGAACGTCGTCCAGCCCTCCCGGATGCCACTGTCAGGCTCGTCCGTCGAGCGGAAGAGGACGTGGTCGAAGATCCAGATCGAATCGAGCCCGGCCGCCTCGGCCAGCCGGGCGAAGGCCGCCGTCTCGGCGAAGGTCGTCACGTGGCCGTCCGGGGTGTCGCCGTCGGAGAGGGGCAGGGTGACGCCGATTCGCATCACCGGAGTCTAGCCCGAGGTCCGGGCGCAGGCCGCTCGGCCCGCCGAGGACGTGCCGATCGGGGCTCCGGCGTCGGGCGGAATGCAGGGCTAGAATGCGGCCATGGCCCACCGAGTCACCCTCATCCCCGGCGACGGCATCGGCCCGGAGCTGGCGGAGGCGACGCGACGCGTCCTCGACGCCTCTGGGGTGGCCTTCGACTGGGAGGTCGTCGACGCCGGCGAGGCCTGCATCGCCGAGTACGGGACCCCGCTCCCGGAGCACGTCCTCGAGTCCATCCGGCGCAACCGGATCGCCCTCAAAGGGCCCATCACGACCCCCGTCGGGGCGGGCTTCCGAAGCGTCAACGTGACCCTCCGCCAGACCCTGAAGCTCTACGCGAACCTCCGCCCGGCGCGCTCGATCGAGGGTCTCACGACCCGCTACGAGGACGTCGACCTGGTGATCTGCCGGGAGAACACCGAGGACCTCTACGCCGGCATCGAGCACATGGTCGGCCCCGACGCGGCGGAGAGCATCAAGATCATCACCCGCGCCGCCTCGGAGCGGATCGCCCGGTTCGCCTTCGACTATGCCGTCGCCAACCATCGCCACAAGGTCACGGCGGTCCACAAGGCGAACATCATGAAGCTGTCGGACGGGCTCTTCCTGGAGTCCTGCCGGTACGTCGCCGCGGACTACGACGGCCGGATCGAGTTCGAGGACCGCATCGTCGACAACATGTGCATGCAGCTGGTCCAGAACCCCGGCCAGTTCGACGTCCTCGTCCTGCCGAATCTCTACGGCGACATCGTCTCGGACCTCTGCGCCGGTCTCGTCGGCGGCCTCGGCGTGGCACCGGGCGCCAACATCGGCGAGGACGGGGCGGTCTTCGAGCCCGTCCACGGCTCGGCCCCCAAGTACGCCGGCCAGAACCGGGCCAACCCCACGGCGATGATCCTGTCCGGGGTCCTGATGCTCCGCCACCTCGGCTATCCCGACATCGCGGCCAGGGTGGAGCTGGCTGTCCGGGACGTGATCGCGGAGGGTGCCACGGTGACCCACGACCTCGGCGGCGAGGCGGGCACGAGCCAGTTCGCCGACGCGATCATCGAGCGGCTCCGCGCGACCGCGGCGCCCGCCGTACCGGCCTGACCGGCGCCCAGACCACCCCGGAGGACTGATGCTGCTCCGCTATCGTGGCTCCGAGGGCATGCTGGCCTGGGCCTTCCATCGGATCTCGGGCGTCGCCATCTGGGCCTTCGTGGTCCTCCACGTCATCGACATCTACCTCGTCGGCGGCAACCCGGGCGCCTACAACGAGCTCCTCAAGATCTACGCCAGCCCGATCGGCCGGGTCCTGGAGGCGACCCTCGGGGCGGCCCTCCTGTACCACGCCCTCAACGGCCTCCGGATCATCGTCATGGACTTCTGGCCGCCGCTGACTCGCTGGCACAAGCAGCTCTGGTACCTGTGCTGGGCGGTCTTCATCGCGGTCGGCCTGCCCGTCGCCTACATCATCCTGAAGCCCATCTGGGAGGGGACGCACCCATGAGCGTCCAGCGGTCCCGGGCGGGTCGGGCGCGCCCGGGCGGTGGCCTCGAGCTGCTGATCTGGTACCTGATGCGGATCACCGGCCTCGGCCTGTTCGTCCTGGCCCTGACCCATTTCCTGATCCTCCACGTCCTCTACGACCCGGCCCAGCAGGACGCCTCGTGGATCGCCCAGGTCCGCTGGAGCAGCCTCTTCTGGCGCGTCCTGGACTGGTCGCTCCTGATGCTCGTCCTCTTCCACGCCTTCATGGGCGTCCGGACGGTGGTGATCGACTACGTCCGGGGCGGGCCGCGCCTGCTGATCCTGTCGGCCCTGTACCTCCTCGCCTTCGCCCTCTTCGCGGCCGGGACGGCGGTCGTCATGACCCTGCCGGTCGTGCCGAAGTGACGCCATGACCACGGAGCACGAGGCTCTCATCGTCGGCGCCGGCGGCGCCGGGCTGTGGGCCGCCCTCGAGCTCGCCAGGGCAGGCGTCGACGCGGCCGTCCTGACGAAGCTCTATCCCACCCGCTCTCACACCGGCGCCGCCCAGGGCGGCGTGTGTGCCGCCCTGGGCAACCTCGAGGAGGACCACTGGGAGTGGCACATGTTCGACACGATCAAGGGCGGCGATTACCTCGTCGACCAGGACGCGGCCGAGGTCCTCGCCCGCGAGGCCATCGAGACCGTCATCGAGCTCGAGCACATGGGCCTGCCCTTCAACCGCACGCCGGACGGCAAGATCGACCAGCGCCGCTTCGGCGGCCACACCCGGAACTACGGCGAGGGCCCGGTCCGGCGGGCCTGCTACGCGGTCGACCGGACCGGCCACATGATCCTCCAGACCCTCTACCAGCAGTGCATCAAGCTCGGCGTCAAGTTCTA
Source organism: Chloroflexota bacterium (assembly GCA_016200675.1). Lineage (GTDB taxonomy): Bacteria > Chloroflexota > Limnocylindria > Limnocylindrales > CSP1-4 > UBA5189. The sequence goes on from JACQEH010000113.1 coordinate 8,174, forward strand.
CGACGAGTACCACGTCGTCGACCTCCTGGCCGAGGGTGGGGAGCTGGGGTCGGGCGGCCGGGCGGCCGGCGTCGTCGCCTATCGCATCGCCGACGGCGAGCTCCACGCCATCCGGTCGAAGGCGGTCCTGCTCGCGACCGGCGGCTTCGGTCGCATGTTCCGGATCACCTCGAACGCCTGGTCGCTCACCGGCGACGGGGTCGCCCTGGCCTATCGCCACGGGATCCCCATGCAGGACATGGAGTTCTACCAGTTCCACCCGACCGGGGTGGTGGGGCTCGGGATCCTCCTCTCGGAGGCCGCCCGGGGCGAGGGTGGGACCCTCCTCAACGACGCCGGCGAACGGTTCATGGAGCGCTACGCCCCGACGATGATGGAGCTGGCGCCCCGGGACATGGTCAGTCGGGCGATGTACCAGGAGATCCGGGCAGGGCGGGGGATCGGCGGCAAGGACTGGGTCCACCTCGACGTCCGCCACCTCGGCCGCAAGGTCATCGAGGAGAAGCTGGCCGACATCGCCGAGTTCGCCCGTGTCTACCAGGGTGTCGAGCCGATCAGCGAGCCGGTCCCGGTCCAGCCGACGGCGCACTACGCGATGGGCGGCGTCCCGACGGACCTCCAGGCGCGGGTGACACGCGACGAGCGCAACACGGTCGTCCCCGGCCTCTACGCCGCCGGCGAGTGTGCCTGCGTCTCCGTCCACGGGGCGAACCGGCTGGGCACCAACTCGCTCGTGGACCTCCTCGTCTTCGGACGGCGGGCCGGCCGCCAGATGGCGGCCGACGTGCGGGGAACGGCGATGCCCGCCGTCGACCAGGACGTCGCGGATCGGGTCCGCTCCGAGCTCGAGGGGATCCGCGCCGCAGCCCCCGGCGAGCAGGCGTCGAGGCTCAAGCGCGAGCTGGCCGACGTGATGATGGACAACGTCGGCGTCTATCGCGACGAGGCCCTCCTCCTCGAGGCACGGACGAGGGTCGGCGATCTCCGCGAGCGCTACCGCAGGGTGTCGGTGGCCGACAAGGGCCGGACCTTCAACACCGACCTCCTCGAGGCCCGCGAGCTCGGCTACCTCCTCGACTGCGCCGAGACAACCGTTGCCGCGGCGCTCGCCCGTCGGGAGAGCCGTGGCGCCCACGCCCGCGAGGACTATCCGGCGCGCGACGACGCCAACTTCCTGTGCCACAGCCTGGCCTATCGGGGCGAGGCCGGCCCGAGCCTCCGCTACAAGCCCGTGACGATCACGAAGTTCCAGCCCAGGCCGCGCGTCTACTAGGGATCGAGCGAGCATGCAGATCGAGCTCCGCATCCTGCGCTTTGACCCCGAGCGTGACACAGCGCCCCACTGGCAGACCTACAACGTGGAGGCCGACCCGAAGTTCGACCGCGTCCTGGACCTCCTCCACCGGGTCAAGTACGAGCTCGATGGCAGCCTGACCTTCCGGCGCTCGTGCGGGCACGGCATCTGCGGCTCGGACGCCCTGCTCGTCAACGGCCGCAATCGACTGGCCTGCAAGGAGCGGATCGAGAAGCTCGGCCGCCGGATCTCGATCGCGCCGCTGCCCGGCCTGCCCGTGGTCAAGGACCTCGTCGTCGACATGGACGGCTTCTTCGAGAGCTACCGCTCGGTGATGCCGTTCCTGGTCAACGACGACCCGCTCCCGGCGCGGGAGCGACGTCAGTCACCCGAGGACCGGGCGCGCTACGACGACACCACGAAGTGCATCCTGTGCGCCGCCTGCACGACCTCCTGCCCATCGTTCTGGTCGAAGGAGGCCTACGTCGGGCCGGCCGCGATCGTCAATGCCCATCGCTTCATCTTCGACTCGCGCGACGAGGGGGCCGAGGAGCGCCTCCAGATCCTCGCCGGCGACGACGGGGTTTGGCGCTGCCGGACGATCTTCAACTGCACCGACGCCTGCCCGCGCGGCATCCACATCACCCAGGCGATCCTCGAGGTCAGCTCGGCGATCGTGGAGCGACGGACGTAGGCGACCCCGACACGCCGGGCCCGCTGACCCTCGGCCTCGAGACGGGCGCCGCGAGGGAGGGGGCTCGCGAGGGCGGCGCGACCCGCGACAGCGCCGGGTCGGCGCCCGGATTCCTCATCCGGACCGACGGCGCGGCCCGCGGCAACCCCGGCCCGGCCTCGTCGGGTGCCGTGCTCCTCCGCCTGGATCGGCCCGACGCCCGTGACCCGCGCGCCCGGCCGGACGCCACGATCTCCGAGTACCTCGGGATCCGGACGAACAACGTCGCCGAGTACGTCGGCGTCGTCCGGGCGGTGGCCCTGGCCCTGGAGCTGGGCGCGCACCGCGTCGAGATGCTCCTCGATTCGAACCTCATCGTGGAGCAGCTGCACGGGCGCTGGCGGGTCAAGGACGCCAAGCTGAAGCCCCTCTGGGCGGAGGCCCTCCGGACCCTGCGGCAGCTGCCCGGGGGCTGGACGGCGGCGCACGTGCCGCGGGCGCAGAACACCCTGGCCGATGCCCTCGCCAACGAGGCGATCGACCGGGTCGCGGCGGGCGGGCCCGCGGTCGTCGTCCGCCGGCCGGCCTAGCCCGGAGCGGGAGTCCCAGCGCCGCCGCGCGTACAATCCGCCGGCCAGCGAGGCGGCCGGATGGCCGCGCGCCGGCGGGGCAACCCGACGGTGTGAGGAAAGTCCGAGCTCCACAGCGCACGGTAGCGGGTAACGCCCGCCCGCCGCGAGGCGAGGACCAGCGCCACAGTGACGATGCCACCGGCTCCGGCCGGTGGAGTGAAACGCGGCAAGCTCTACCCGGAGCAAGGCCAAGTAGGAGAGCGCAACCCGGTTCGCCGGGGGAAGGGCGCGCTGCCCAGCTCTCGGGTCGGCCGCACGAGCCGGCGGGCAACCGCCGGCCAAGATGGATGGCCATCCCCGGCGGCACTTCGGTGCTGACGGGACAGAACTCGGCTTACAGGCCGCCTCGCTGGCGCAGCTCCGGGCCTCAGCCCTCGTCCGGCCGGAAGATGTGGGCGGCCGTGCAGGCGTTGCAGACATCCATCGCCGTGTCGAGATCGCCGATCGGGATCGGGACCTTTCGATCGGGGTAGAGGCACTCGACGTCGTAGACCCGCTCGTCGCCGGCCTCGACATGGATGAGGCGCCGGAACGTACAGCGGCGGATCCGGTGCGGCGCGAGCCGGTACGGATCCGGATCGTGGGCCGCGTCGGTGAGCGGGAGTGCCACGGGCAAACGAGGGCCTCAAAGCGTTCGCTGCGTGCCGATTCGCGATCGGCTGGGCGCCGAGCCTAGCATCCGTCGTGGGCGACGGCTAGGTGAAAAAGGTACTAGAGTCGGAGTCCGGGCGGGAGTTCGAAGGAGGAGGGAGCGTGGAGGCGGATCTCGGGCGCCGGCTGCTCGAGCCCGAGACGCGCTCGCCGGATCCCACGATCTGCCCGTTCCTCCGCGCGACCGGTGACGGGGGCCTCGCCGAGCCCGTGCCCCGGCCGGACGACACCAATCGATGCCTCGCCGACGGTCCGCCCATGCCCCAGGACCTCGCCTGGCAGGCCACGACCTGTCTCGCGACCGCCCACATCACCTGCCTCCGCTACCTCTCGGGATCGAGCAGCCCAGGCCTGCCGGCCGGGGGCGCCGAGGCCAACGCGGGCGAGGCGGCCGCGGCCGCGACCGCTCCCCAGGGCGCCGCGGACGCGGTGATCGCCACCGACGCCGGGATCGTCGCGGACGCCGATCGGCCACCGTCCTACCCGCCTATGGTCGACCTGTCGCAACCCACCCGCATGAGCGCCACGATGACCCCGGCGGTCGTCCTGTCGCTGGTCCTCCTCGTGGCGTCGGCCGCCGGCGCGATCACGTTCGTGGCGGCGACCGGGGGCCTCGCACTCCCGACGGCCGGACCGTCGGCCGTCGCCGTCGCGAGTGCCAGCCCGACCGCGACCGCATCGGCGGTCCCGACGCCCGGCGCGACCGGGACCGCCACGGCCACGCCGACCGGGCAGCCGTCGCCGATCGCCTCGCCCACGACCGCCCCATCGGCCGGCTTGACCCCGGCCCCCACGAGCAGCCGCTACGCCCTCCTGACGCCCTGCCCGTCGACACCCGCCTGCTACCACTACACGGTGCGGGTCGGCGACAACCTGCGGAGCATCGCCAACTACTTCGGCGTCCCGTACGAGACGATCCTCGCCCGCAATCCTGCGATCCCGGATCCCGCCAGGATCCAGCCGGGCACCGTCCTGACCCTCCCGCCACCGACGCGCTGAGGCCTGAGGGCCTGACCGGCCGACCGGCCTGACCGCCCGCGGGCGGTCAGGCGGCGGCCGCGCGGACCCGGCCCACGCGGCCGTCCGGCCCGCCCGGCCCGCGTCAGCCGCCCGCGGCGCTGCCGTCGCGATTCCGCGCCGCCGGCACCCTGAAATTGCCTGTTGACGCCCTGTAACGACGCGCTATGATGCCCGCAGTGGCGCAAAGTGGGGAGAAGTGGGGAACCACTTCCGACCAGCGGCCATCAGCGGACAACCGGACGGGCACACCGGGACATCCGCGACAACACGGACGGGCTCGCGGCCAGGCTGCCGCGGGCCCGTCGAAACCTCTGAAACCTCTGCAGCCCTCCGCCCAGGAGTGACCCGATCGGTGTTCACCGGCGAGTACCGGCACACGGTGGACGACAAGGGGCGCATCGCCGTCCCGTCCAGGTTCCGCGCCCAGCTCGACGGGGGCGCCGTCGTGTCGCGCTGGATCGACGGCTGCCTGGCCATCCACACCCAGGCCGGGTGGGCCTCGCTGGCGGACAAGATCGCGGCCCTGCCCGTGACGGACGCATCGGCCCGGCTCTTCGGCCGGAGCATCTTCGCCGGCGCGACGGACGCGGACCTCGATCGCCAGGGTCGCCTCCTCCTCCCGGCCTTCCTCCGCGAGGGCATCGGCCTGACGACGGAGGCCCTCGTCATCGGTGCCCGCGACCACGCCGAGATCTGGGCCCCGGCCACGTGGGCGGACTACCGCCGCGCGATGGACGACCCCGCCGCCTTCGCCCAGGCCATCTCCGGCCTCGGGATCTAGGCGACCACATGTGGTTCCAGGGTTCGCTCGAAACCCGCCGTCGATCGGCCGCCGGCCGATGACTCCGGGACACGTGCCGGTGCTGGCGGAGGAGGTCGTGAGCATGCTCGCGCCGGCTCCGGGCAGCCTCCAGATCGATGCCACCGTCGGCGGTGGCGGGCACACCGAGCGAATCCTGGCCGCCACCGACCCTGATGGCCGCCTCCTCGGCCTCGACGCCGATGGGGCGGCCATCGCCAGAGTCCGCGCGCGCCTCGGGCCGCGCTTCGGCGACCGGCTCCACCTTCGGCGGGCGAACTTCCGGGAGCTGGCCGACGTCGCGCCGACCGAGGGCTTCGGGTCGGTCGACGGGTGCTTCTTCGACCTCGGCCTCTCGAGCTTCCAGCTGGCCGACGCCGATCGCGGCTTCGGCTTCCGGACGGGCGGCCCCCTCGACATGCGTTTCGACGCGTCGCGGGGCATGCCGGCCGCCGACCTGCTCCCGACGCTCGATGCCACCGAGCTGACGGCGCTCTTCCGGCGCTTCGGCGAGGAGCCGTTCGCGGGCCGGATCGCGCGGGCCATCGTGGAGGCGCGACGGAGCGCCCGGATCGAGACCGCCGAGGAGCTCGCCGCCCTCGTCGAGCGGGTGACACCCTCGCGGGCGCCCGGGCGCCGGCGCGTGCACCCCGCCACGCGGGTCTTCCAGGCCCTTCGCATCGCCGTCAACGAGGAGCTCGACGCGCTCGAGGAGGGTCTCGCCGCCGCCCTCGACCTGCTGCGGCCCGGCGGCCGCCTCGTCGTCCTCAGCTATCACTCGCTCGAGGACCGCATCGTCAAGCGCTTCTTCCAGGCCGAGCGGCGCGGCTGCGTCTGCCCGCCCGAAGCCCCCATCTGCGTCTGCGGGCGCTCACCGCGCGTGCGCCTCGTCACCCCCAAGGGGCTCGTCCCGGGCGACGCCGAAATCGCCCGCAATCCTCGTGCCCGAAGTGCGCGGCTCCGGGCCGCCGAGCGGCTTGCCGCATAGGACATCGCACCAACGGACCGGCGGGGAGGAGCCGCCGGACGGCCATCGAGGACGGAGGAGGTCCCCGTGAGCAAGCGACACCAGAACAGCCGGCGGCGATCGTACGGGCGCCGACAACACGAGGTGCATGAGCGCCACGATCGCCGGATCGATCGCGGCCGGCCTGAGGCCAACTGGGCGGAGGCCGACGCCACCCAGGCCGACCCGCTCGCGTTCCTTGATCCGCGCACGCCGCGCCTGCGCTTCGGCTTCGCCGACTGATGGCCGTCTACCAGGGCGCGCGCAGGCGCGGCTTCGACCTGCCGCGCCCCACGCTCGACCTCGACCTGCCCTTCGCCGGCCGGCGCGGCGCGGTCCGCAACGGCCTGCTGCGGGAAGGCCGGCCGAC
>JACQEH010000117.1 GCA_016200675.1 Chloroflexota bacterium
CCCGAAGACCGCCAAGGGCTACTCCGTCGAGGCTGAGCTGGGTCACGTCACGATCGTCGTCGATCGCGCCAGCCGGACCCTCGTCGGGGCGGCCATGGCCTGCCCGGACGCGTCCGCAGCCATCCACGAGTGCGTGCTGGCGATCCGGGCCCGCGTCGGGTTGGATGTCCTGGCCGACACGATCCACGCCTTCCCGTCGACATCCCGGATCCTCAACGGCCTCTTTGCCGAAGCCGCAGCGAGCTCGACCGACGGCTCCGCCTAGCGCTCGACGACCGGCTCGCCGTCGAGGAGGACGAGCCGCGGCCGGACCGTGGCGAATCCGGCGCCGGGATCGGCGCGTTCGCGGGGAGCGGCCGGCAGGACGATGAGGTCGGCATGCGAACCGACCGTCAGCCGGCCGCGGTCGGCTTCCCGGGCGGCGATGGCCGGACCCAGCGACGCCGCGCGCAGCGCCGTCTCCAGGGAGAGGGCCTCATGGGGCCCGAAGGGCGTCGCCTCGGGGCCCCAGGACGGATCGCGTCGCAGGACGGCCAGGGCGATCCCGGGCCAGGGGTCGATCGGCTCGACCGGCGCGTCCGTCCCGAAGGCCAGCACGGCCCCGGCCTCGAGGAGCGTCCGCCAGGCGTAGCCGCACGTCTCGGCCCGGTCGCCCCAGTCGCGGCGAGCCGTCTCGGCATCCTCGCGGAGGTGGACCGGCTGGACCGACGCGGCGATCCCGGCGGCGCCGAACCGCCCGCGATCGGCGGGATGGACGAGCTGGACGTGCTCGAGACGGGGCATGAGCGGGACGAGCGGGCTCGTCGGCTCCAAAGCGTCGAGGGCTGCCCGGACCGCCGCGTCGCCGATGGCGTGGATCTGCGTCGCGATGCCATGCGCGGCGGCGCGCGCGGCCAGCCGGCGCATCGCCTCGGGGCCGTCACGGAAGACGCCGTGGTCCGTCGACCCCTCGCGGGGCTCGAGCGTCGCCGCGGTCTGCGAGCCCAGCGTCCCATCGGCGAAGAGCTTCAGCCAGCCGACTCGGGCCCGGCTGTCCGGGTCCGCGCCCAGCCGATCCCCGCTCCGAAGCCCGCGCTCGATCGCCGCCTCCAGGCTCTGCTCGCGCAGGCCGGTATGGATGCGGATCGGCAGCTGCCCGGCGTCGGCGAGGGCCGCATAGGCCCCGAGGGCCACGAGGTCCCTGTCGGGCGACACATTGCCGGGGTCGTGGACGCCGACGACGCCGTGCGCGAGGAGCTCGCGCCCGAGCGCGGCGATCGTCCGGCGGCCGGTCGCGTCGTCGGGGGCCGGCACGTGGTCGAGGACGAGTGGCACCGCGTTCTCGAGGAGGACCCCCTCCGGCGCCCCATCCGGCAGGCGCCGGATGATCCCGCCCGGGGGATCCACCATCGCACCCGAAACCCCGGCCAGGGCGAGGGCCGCGCTGCTTGCCCAGAGGGCGTGGTGATCGAACGACCAGAGCGCCACCGGGCGGCCCGGGACGGCGGCATCGAGCGCGGCGGCGGTCGGCCAGCCGCCCCAGCGGCGCTGGTCCCAGCCGCCACCGAGGAGCCAGGTTCCGTGGGGCAGGACCCGGTGGGCCTCCCGGAGGGCGGACAGACCGGCTTCGCGGGACGGGGCTGCGGTCAGGTCGACCTGTTCGAGGGCCAGGGCGGCGTCGAAGAAGTGGAGGTGGGCATCGGTGAGGCCCGGCACCGCGATCTCGCCTGGCTCGAGCTCGAAGCGCTGGGTGTGGGGGTCGGCCCGCGTCTCGAGGTCGATCGCGCTGCCGGCGAAGGCGACGCGGCCAGCGCGGATGCCGATGGCCTCGACCCAGCCGAAGCCGGTCGCGCCGGCGAACGTGGCGATGCGGCCCGTGACCAGCGCGTCGAGCGGCATCAGGCGGCGCCCTGCTGCCCGGCGAGGAGGGCCGCCAGCGCCGGCCGGTCGAGCCCCGCCCCGAGCCCCAGGGCCAGGGCGATGCGGGCCTTCGGCCCCGTGAGGTGCCCGGGCAGGAGGGCACCCGCTCGGACCCACGTCGCTCCCCCGCCAGGAAAGGCGTAGTCCGTGCCCGCGGCTCCGGCCGGGCATCGCGTCGCCAGGACGACCGGCACGCCACGGTCCACCAGGCGCCGGGCGGCCTCTAGGACCCCGGCCGAGGTGTTGCCGGCCCCGGTCGCCTCGACCACGAGCCCGTCGACACCGATCGACTCGAGGGCGTCGATGACCGCCCCGTCCATGGCCACGCCGGCGACCACGAGGCGAACTGCCGCTGCCGCGCGGCTCGCGGCCACCCGCCGCCGGCTCCCCCGCCGACGAAGGATCCGGATGACGCTGCCGTCGACGGCGGCCAGCACGCCGTCGTTGAGGCTCTGGAACGCGTCGAGGGCCGAGGCGTGCGTCTTGGTGACGTCGTCGGCGGCATGGACCGCCCCGGCCAGGCAGGTCACCACGCCCTGGTCGGCGAACGCCGGCGTCACGGCGACCCGCACCGCGTCGCGGAGGTTGGCCGGCCCGTCATACGCGGCATCCGACGCGGAGCGCATGGCGCCGGTCACGACGATGGGCTTGCCGACGTCGACCACGAGATCCCAGAAGAAGGCCGTCTCCTCGAGGACGTCGGTGCCCTGGATCACGACGATCCCGTCGATCGAGGGCGAGGCCGCGGCCGTCCTGATGGCGGCGGCGATCTCGAAGAGCTGGTCGAACGTGAAGTGGCTCGCCGGCGTCCGCCCGAGGTCGACGACCTCGATCTCGGCGATTCCCTCGAGTCCGGGTGTCGCCGCCACGATGGCGGCCCCATCGAGGGCCGGCACGTTGCCGCCGAGGTTCGCGTCGACGCGCATGCTGATCGTCCCGCCGGTGAAGATCGCGGCCACGCGGCTCACGAGCCGCCTGCCTCGAGCGTGGACGGCCGGTCCGGCGCGGTCGTGGCAGGCGTCGGTGCGTCGTCTCCCACGTGCGACATCTTGTCGTATCGAACGTCGCCGCGGCGCGTCGCCAGGCGCCACAGGGCGGCTGGGACGGCGGCCAGCCAGAAGGCGCCGAAGAGTGCCGCCCGGAGCGCACGCGCCAGCCGCGCCCAAAGGGGGACGGGAGTCCCGGCCGTGGCCTCCCACCGCAGTGCGTCGAAGGCCAGGACGCCGCCGGCCAGGAGATACGTCGCCAGCAGGGCGACGGCCAACTCAGGCGCCCCGCTGACCGCCGCGCCGACGACGGCCCCGATGATGAGCGGCGGCGCGGCCAGCTGGGCGCCGTAGATGGCGAAGTCGAGGCGGGCCCAGAGCGGCAGCCGGGGGGATCGAAGGACCGCGACCCCGTGCTCCAGGAATCGCCGGATGGCCCCCTCGCTCCAGCGGAGCCGCTGTCGCCAGAGATGGCCCCACGTCGCGACCGGCTCCTCCCAGACCTCGACATCGAGGGCCCAGGCGACGGTCACCCCCGTCAGCGCTGCGAGGCGGGACGCGAGGTCGATGTCGTCGGTGAGCGCGTCGGCCGGCCAGCCCCCGACGGCCGCCAGGAGGTCGCGGGCAATCACGGTCCCGTTGCCGCGGAACTCCGAGCAGCCGCCCGAGCTCCAGCGCCCGCGCTGCAACTCGCCGTCCTGCGACTGCTCGTCTGCCTGGGCCCCCGCCAGGTGCGAGCGGTCGGCGCCGAGGATCCGCCGACGGGCTGTCAGTGCCCCGACCCCCCGCGCCGAGTAGGTCGCGATCCGGCGCAGGAAGTCGGGCCCGACGCGGGCGTCGGCATCGAGGACCACGACGACCTCGCCGCCATACTGGTCCGCCGAGGTGGCGGCGAGGGCCGCCCCCTTGCCGTCCTTCAGGCCCGGCCCATCCCGCCG
>JACQEH010000025.1 GCA_016200675.1 Chloroflexota bacterium
CGGGAGGGCCGAGCCGGCCCAGATCTGGCCGTGGGGATGGGGGTTCGAGGCGCCCATGATCTGGCCGCGGTTCTCGAAGACCTGGACCCATCGGTAGCGTTCGCCGAGCTCGGCCGTCTCGGCGGCCCAGACGTCGACGACCCGCTGCACGTCGGCGACGGCCATGCGGGCCAGGGTCAGGTCGTGGCGGGGGCTGAAGCAGATGACGTGGCAGGCACCCTCCTCGCCCTCGGCCAGGAGCAGCCCGTCGGAGATGCGTTCGGTCGGCGTGCCGGGACGAAGGGCCGAGAAGTCGTTGGTGAAGATGAAGGTCGACGCATACGGCGGGTTGCTCTCGCCGTTGGCCCGGACGTTGCCGGGGCACAGGTAGCAGCCCGGGTCATATGCGCGGAGCGAGTCGCTGCCGGACGTCTCTCGCCGTCCCTGCCACGGCCGCCTCGTCCGACCGGCCGAGACGAGGATCCACTCGTCGAGCAGCGGGTTGTAGCGGCGATGTGGCTCCATGCCCAGGCGTGCGAGGCCGGCCTCGGCGCGGGCGCTCCCGGTGGCGGTCATGCCGGCGCGGCGTGCGACCGGGGCGCACTCGTGGCTGCCCCGGCGGTCGGCAGCGCCTCGGATCGCTGGAGCGCGGCGGGGTCGACGACGCGGTGATGAGGACGTCCGCCTGGTCGAGGCGGGCGATGGAGCTGATCCCGATCACGCCCCACTTCGTGTGGTCGGCCAGCACCGCGAGGCGCCGGCCGGACTCGACGAGCGCCTGGTTGGTCTCCGCCTCCAGGAGGTTGGGGGTGGTGAAGCCCGAGTGGGGGTCCATGCCGTGGACGCCCATGAACACGAGGTCGACGTGGATCGTGCGGAGGGCCGAGACGGCGAAGGGGCCGACCAGGGCGTCGCTCGGCGTCCGGACGCCGCCGGTGACGATGATCGTCTGGTCCGGGCGGCCCAGGCGGTAGAGCACGTCGGCAACGGGCACCGAGTTCGTGACGATCGTGATGCCCTCGATGTCGACGAGGCGCCGGGCGAGGGCGTACGTGGTGGTGCCGGCGGAGAGGGCGATGGCCATGCCGGGTGCCACCAGCTCGGCGGCGGCGGCGGCGATCGCCGCCTTCTCGCTCAGCTCGAGCTCGGACTTGACCACGAACCCGGGCTCGAACAGGGAGCTCCCCGAGGAGGCCGTGGCGCCGCCATGGACCTTCTCGAGGAGACCCTGCTGGTGGAGGAGCTCCAGGTCCCGCCGGACGGTCATGTCCGACACGCGAAGGTCGCGGGCCAGCTCGGCTACGCGTACGGCACCATCTTCCCGGACCCGGTCCAGGATGTAGGTCTGGCGTTGACGCGCGAGCATGAGACTGGCCGCTCCCCTCTGGCCGGCGATCGCTGGCCCCAAGAGGTTCGCGCAGGAGCGCCCAAAAGTCAACGTCGCCGGATGTCCACATTCACCAGCAATCAGCTCGATCGACCTTGACACGGCGAGGCGTGGTGTCCACACTTGCGTGAGGTCATGTCGGTTTTTGTGCGAACCGACACCATGCGACCTTGTTGGAGGAGAGCCCCTCGATGGTACACACCAGATGGCCGGGCGACCCTCGGGAGACGGCGGCCGCGCGGACCCCGCGCCGAACGTCGGGCCCGCGGGTCCTAGCCCTTGGTTCCGCCCTGTTGATCATTGCCGCCGCATGCGGAGGCGGCGCATCGCCCGCCCCGACGACGGCCCCCAGCACCGCCGCGAGCGCTGCTCCGAGCTCGGCCGCCTCCGCGGCCGCCCGCGGCGACGTGACGGTCGGCTCGAACTACTCGGACAAGGTCCCGAAGGACGCCTTCGCGTCGATGCTCAGCTACTGCGCCACGCAGACGGGCGTCACCCCGAAGGTGAACACCGTCGAGCACGGCGCCTTCCAGGACAGCATCAACTCGTACCTCCAGGGCACGCCGGATGACGTGTTCACCTGGTTCGCCGGCTATCGGATGCAGTTCTTCGCCGGCCAGGGCCTCTCGACGGACATCTCCGATGTCTGGGCGAAGGTCGGGAGCAACTACTCCGACGCCTTCAAGAAGGCGTCGACCGGGGCCGACGGGAAGCAGTACTTCATCCCGATGTACAACTACCCGTGGGTCATCATCTACCGCAAGAGCCTGTTCACGGAGAAGGGCTACACCATCCCCAAGACGTGGGCGGACTTCAAGACCCTGGCGGCCAAGATCCAGGCAGACAAGATCGTCCCGCTCGCCTTCGCCGACAAGGACGGCTGGCCGGCGATGGGCACCTTCGACATCCTCAACATGCGCCAGAATGGGTACCAGTTCCATGTCGACCTGATGGCCGGCAAGGTGAAGTGGACCGACCCCAAGGTCAAGGATGTCTTCAACCTCTGGAAGGAACTGCTGCCCTTCACCCAGCCGAACGCCCTCGGGCGGACGTGGCAGGAAGGCGCGCAGTCGATGATCAAGAAAGAAGCCGCGATGTACTTCCTGGGGACCTTCGCGGGTGAGCAGGCCACCGATCCGGCCATCCACGACGACCTCGGCTTCTTCGCCTTCCCCGTCCTCGGCAACACGTGGGACAGCGAGAACGCGATCGACGCGCCGATCGACGGGCTGATGCTCAGCAAGTCGCCCAAGAACGTCGCCGGCGCCAAGGCCCTCCTCGAGTGCGTCGGCACGGGCCCCGCCCAGCTGGCGTTCCTCAAGACCAGCCCGAACAACGTTGCGGCGGCCAAGAACGCCGACACCAGCAGCTACACCCCGTTCCAGAAGAGCATGGCCGACATCATCGGCAAGTCCGGTGCGATCGCCCAGTTCCTCGACCGGGACACCCGGCCGGACTTCGCCGGTCCCAACGGCATGCAGGGCTTCCTCCAGACGTTCCTGAATGACCCGAAGCAGAATCTGGACACCTTCCTCGGGAAGATCCAGTCGTTCTACGACTCACTGCCGAAGCAGTAGCACCTTGTAGCGAGCGAGACCCGTGACTGATTCCGTCAATCGCGGGCTGAACGACCCGGCGGCGCCCACGCGCCGCCGGGTCGGCTCCCAGGTCGAGGGACCTGGTGCGCTGCAGGCGGCTCCGAAGCGCAAGCGCTTCAGCCTCCTGACCCGGCGCGACAAGATCGTCCTCGGACTCATGGTCGGGATCCCGACCTCCATCCACCTCTTCTTCATCTGGCTGCCCACGGTCGCCTCGGCCGTCCTGAGCTTCACCTCGTGGAACGGCATCGGCCTGGACAAGATCAAGTTCATCGGACTCAAGAACTACGCCGACCTGTTCGGCGGCGTCTACCCACCCTTCTGGCCGGCGATCCAGCACAACGTCATCTGGCTCGCCGTGTTCATGTTCATTGCCACGCCCCTGGGCATGTTCCTCGCCGTCCTGCTGGACAAGGAGATCCGGGGCACCCGCGTCTACCAGAGCGCGATCTACCTGCCCGTCGTCCTGTCCCTGGCGATCGTCGGCTTCATCTGGCAGCTCATCTACTCGCCCGATGAGGGCTTCATCAACAGCATCCTCGGCACGGCCGGGACGCCCCAGGCCATCGACTGGATCGGCAACCGGAACCTGAACCTGTGGGCCATCCTCGTGGCGGCGAGCTGGCGCCACGTCGGCTACATCATGGTCCTCTACCTGGCCGGCCTGAAAAGCGTCGACCCGGGCCTCCGCGAGGCCGCCTCGATCGACGGGGCCGGCGAGCGCCAGACCTTCTTCCAGGTGGTCTTCCCCGTCCTGCGACCGATCAACATCGTGGTCATCGTGATCACGGTCATCGAGTCGCTGCGGGCGTTCGACCTCGTCTACATCACGAACCGCGGCCTCAACGGCCTGGAGATCCTGTCCGTGCTGGTGACCAACAACATCATCGGCGAGGCCAGCCGGGTCGGCTTCGGATCGGCCCTGGCGGTGATCCTCCTGGTGGTCTCGGTCGGCCCGATCATCGTCTACCTCACCCGCTCGATCAAGGCGGAGACGGAATGACGACCCCGGCCGCGACAACCACGGGGACCACGCCGCTGGCCGTCACCGGCCGCAGGAAGCGCCGTCCGGGCCGCTGGCTGCTCCACGCCTTCCTGATCACGACGAGCCTGATCTGGCTGTCGCCCATCCTGTGGGCGCTCTATACGGCCCTCCGTCCCTACGGCGATACGGCCAAGTACGGCTACGTCTCGATCGGAGGCTCCTACGGCCTCCAGAACTTCATCACCGCCTGGAACCGGGTCGAAATCCCGAAGTTCTTCCTGAACACGATGATCGTGGTCGTTCCGGCCGTGATCCTGACCCTGCTGCTGGCGTCGATGGTCGCCTTCGCGGTGTCGCGCTACAGCTGGCGCTTCAACCTGCTCCTGCTGATGCTGTTCACGGCCGGCAACCTCCTCCCGCAGCAGGTCGTGATCACCCCGCTCTATCGCATGTACCTCGCCCTGCCGTTGCCCCGGCTCGTGAGCGACAACGGCGTCTTCTACGACCAGTACGTCGGGATCATCGCCATCCATGTCGCCTTCCAGCTGGGGTTCTGCACCTTCGTCCTGAGCAACTACATGAAGACGCTGCCGAAGGAGCTGAACGAGGCCGCCGTCGTCGATGGAGCGGGTGTCTTCCGGACATTCTGGGAGGTCATCCTGCCGCTCTGCCGGCCGCCGCTGGCAGCACTCGCGACGCTCCAGTTCACCTGGATCTACAACGACTTCTTCTGGGCCCTCGTGCTCATGTTCACCGGCGACAAGCGCCCCATCACCTCTGCCCTGAACGGGCTGAAGGGACAGTTCTTCACCGACAACAACCTCGTGGCGGCGGGGTCGATCATCGTGGCCCTGCCGACGCTGATCGTCTTCTTCGTCCTCCAGAAACAGTTCATCCGCGGCCTGACCCTCGGCTCGACCAAGGGCTGAGCGCCCGCGATGCGGACCACGCCCCCCTGGGCCGATCCTGGCCTCGTCGCGCGCGGCCGACTGCCGATGCATGGCGTGCCGCACGACGATCGACGCTCGCTCGACGGGTGCTGGCGCTTCCAGCTGCTGCGGCACCCCGACGATCCGATCGGGGATCGCTGGCGGGAGATCGACGTCCCGGGCTGCTGGACCATGCAGGACACCTGGGACCAGCCGATCTACACCAACGTCCAGATGCCGTTCCCGGGCCTGCCGCCGGTGCCCCCCGCGGACAACCCGACCGGCGTCTACGAGCGGGACTTCGAGCTCCCGGCCGCGTGGCTCGGTCGCCGGATCGTCCTCTCGGTCGGGGCGGCCGAGAGCCTGCTGCTCGTGGGGCTGAACGGCGTCGACGTCGGGCTCAGCAAGGACTCCCACCTCGCCGCCGAATTCGAGGTCACCGAGCTGCTTCGGCCGGGGGCGAACGTCCTCCGCCTGACCGTCGTCAAGTGGTCGGACGCGACCTTCATCGAGGACCAGGACCAGTGGTGGCACGGCGGGATCACCCGATCGGTCAGCCTCTACGCGACCGGGCACGTCCATCTCGCCGACGTCGCGGCCGTGGCGACCCTCGGGCCCGACAGCCACTCGGGAACGATCGCCCTGGACGTCGCCGTCGCCTGGCCCGCAGGGCGGCCCGAACCCGGCTGGACCGTGCAGGCGATCCTCGACGGGCCCGGCCTGGGCCACCCTGTCGAGGTCTCGGGCGACGTCCCCGCGGTTCCCCCGCCCGGGCGCCGCTCGCATGCCGGCTGGTTCGCCGGTCCGCCCCGGATCGGCGAGCTCGACGTCGTCAGCGCCGGCGCGGCGGGCGTCCGGCTCGAACCAGCGGCGGCCGCTGCCCGCGAGGACCTCATCCGCGGCGCCCGCGTCACGACCGGACTGGCCCGCCTGGCGGCAGCCGTCCCGAGCGTGACACCCTGGTCGTCCGAGGTCCCCACGCGCTACCGGCTCAGCGTGGAGCTTCGGTCGCCCGACGGTACGACCGTGGAGACGACCGCGCTCCAGGTCGGCTTCCGGACCGTGGAGATCGCCGGCAACGACCTCCTCGTCAACGGCCGGCGGATCATGATCCGGGGCGTGAACCGCCATGACTTTGACCCGTCGACCGGGCGCGTCGTACGCCTCGAGGACATGCGGGCCGACCTGGTCGCGATGAAGCGCTTCGGGTTCAACACGGTCCGGACGTCGCACTACCCGAACGACCCGCGATTCCTGGACCTGGCGGACGAGGTCGGCATGTACGTCATCGACGAGGCCGACATCGAGTCGCACGCCTTCTGGGGGTCGCTCTGCGACGACCCAGACTACCTCGCGGCCTGGGTGGAGCGGGTCGCCCGGATGGTCCTCCGTGATCGCAACCACCCCTCGGTCATCGCCTGGTCCCTGGGCAACGAGAGCGGCCACGGGGCCAATCACGAGGCGGCGGCGGCCTGGGTCCGGCGCGTCGACCCCACCCGGCCGCTCCACTACGAGGGGGCGATCCGCTACGACTGGACGGCGGGCCGGACGGTCACCGACATCATCTGCCCCATGTATCCGTCGATCGCCGCCCTCGTCGAGCATGCGACCTCGGGGCGCCTGCGGGGGCCGCTCATCATGTGCGAGTACTCCCACGCCATGGGCAACAGCAACGGCAACCTCGCCGACTACTGGGACGCGATCGAGCCGACCCCCGGGCTGCAGGGCGGCGCCATCTGGGAGTGGCGGGACCACGGCCTCGACCAGCCGCTCCCCGACGGCCGGGTGCGGGCCGCCTACGGCGGCGACTTCGGCGACTCGCCGAACGACGCCAACTTCTGCATCGACGGCATCACCTTCCCCGATCGATCCCCGAAGCCCGCCCTCTGGGAGCATCGGGCGATCGCGGCTCCCGTCCGCATCGATGGCCTGGGCGTGGCCGAGCACGGGTCTGTCGAGGTCGAGAATCGGGCCGACTTCCGGGGTCTCGACTGGCTCACCGCGACGTGGGAGCTGGAGGGGACGGCCGGGCGCATCGCGTCGGGCGACGTGGCCCTCCCCGCGATCCCTCCGGGAGCCCGGGGCGCCGCGACGCTCGCCGGCTGGACCCGGCCCGATCCGGTGGCGGGCGAGCAGTGGCTCCGGCTCACGTTCCGAACCGCGGCGGACGCGCCATGGGCGCCGGCCGGCCACCCGATGGCAGAAGCGAGCGTGCCCGTGATCGGAGCGGCGAATCCGAGCGTCCCCGAGACGTCGCTGTCCTCCGCTGGCGGAGCGGCAAGGGCGGACGTCGCGCGACCGGCCGTCGACGCCGACGGGCGCCTGCGGCTCGCCGGGCTCGTCCTGGGACCGGACCTCTGCCTCTGGCGCGCACCGACGGACAACGATCGCATCTCGGGCCTCGCCGAGGCCTGGGAATCGTGGGGCGTCCCGAACCTCACCCGCGCCCTCGACGGCATCGAGGTCGACGGTGCGGCCACGGTGGTCCGCCTCACCTGGCTGACCGGGTCCGGCATCCGGATCCCCCACGAGCAGCGGCTCCTGCCGCTGCCCGACGGCGGATTCCGGGTGGACGAGACGGCGGTGATCCCGTCGGAGCTCAACGACCTGGGCCGGGTCGGGACCGTCCTCGAGCTCGGTCCGGGCCTCGAGACCGCGACCTGGTTCGGGCGCGGGCCGCACGAGACGTACCCGGATCGCCGGCGCTCCGGGACCATCGGCCGCTGGACGGCCGCCGTCGACGACCTCCACGTGCCCTACGTGCGACCGCAGGAGAACAGCGGCCGAGCCGACACCCGCTGGCTGCAGCTGGCGGCGCACGACGGCTCGGGCTTCCGGATCGAGCTCGACGTGCCCGGCCAGGTCTCGGCGACCCATCATCGCGCGGCGGATCTGGCCGCCGCGACCCATCGGGATGCGCTCCGAGCGCGCCCCGAGACCATCGTCCACCTCGACGCGGCGCACCGCGGACTCGGAACCGCGAGCTGCGGGCCCGACACCCTGGCGGCCTACCTCGTCGCGACCGGGACGCATCGCTGGACCTGGACGATCCGGCCCATCGCGGAGCCTGCCTGATGCCGATCACCTGGCGCGACGCCGATCGCGAATTGCACCTCCACAACGGCCTGCTGAGCCTCGTCCTCCGCGTCCACGAGAACGGCTGGCTGGGCCAGCTCCATGCGGGCGCGCCGCTCGACCCCGGACGGAGCTACGCGCACCTCGCCGCGCTCCCGTTCACGGGCTTCTCGAACCGCCTGGACGACCCGCTCGGCTTCGCCGTCCCGACCGCGGGCAGCGGCGACTTCCGGATCCCGGCGCTCGTCGTCGAGGGGCCCGATGGCGCGACCGTGCTGGACCTCGCCTACGTGGCCCATCGGATCGCTCCTGGCAAGCCGGCCCTGGACGGCCTGCCGTCGACGTACGTGGAAGGGCCGGACGAGGCCACGACCGTCGAGGTCGACCTCAGGGACGGGCCGACCGCCCTGACCGTCACCCTCGTCCTGACGATCTTCGAGGGCCGGGCCGCCATCGCCCGGTCGATGCGACTGGCCAACCACGGACGCGACCGGCTGGTGATCCGGACCGCGATGAGCGCAAGCCTGGACCTCCCCGCCGGCGAGTGGGACGTCCTCACCTTCAGCGGCGCCTGGGCCCGGGAGCGGCATCCCTACCGTTCGCCCCTCGTCCCGGGCCGCCGGTCGGTCGGCAGCCTGCGTGGCGCCTCGGGCCACCAGCAGGATCCGTCGATCTTCCTCGTCCGCCCCGAGACGACCGAGGAGCACGGGGAGGGGTTCGCCGTCTCGCTCGTCTACTCGGGCAACTTCCTGGCCGAGGCGGAGCTCGGCGCCCGGGGCGCCACGCGGGCCCGGATCGGCCTGCCGTCCGAGGGCTTCGCCTGGACGTTGCTGCCGGGGGCCACCTTCACGACCCCCGAGGCGGTGATGGCGTGGTCGAACGAGGGGCTCGGCGGCCTGTCCGACACCCTCCACGACCTCTACCGGGAGCGCCTGGCCCGCGGCAGGTGGCGGGATCGACCGCGACCCGTGCTGCTCAACAGCTGGGAGGGCGTCTACTACGACTTCGATCACGACCGTCTCCTCGAGATGGCGCGTGCCGCCGCCGACCTCGGCGTGGAGCTGTTCGTCCTGGACGACGGCTGGTTCGGCGAGCGCGACAGCGACACGACCTCGCTCGGCGACTGGATCGTCGACCATCGCAAGCTCCCCGACGGCCTGGGCCGGCTCGCCGCGGATATGGAGGGGCTCGGCCTCTCGCTCGGCCTGTGGATCGAACCCGAGATGGTCAGTCCAGTGAGCCGCCTCTTTGCCGAGCATCCTGACTGGGCCATCGGCGTACCAGGCCGGGCCCGGACGGAGAGCCGGCAGCAGCTGGTCCTGGACCTCTCGCGACCGGAGGTGGTCGACCACCTCGAAGGGGCGTTCGCCGAGATCCTCGCGAACGCCTCGGTCCGGTACGTCAAATGGGACATGAACCGGAACATCACGGAGCCGTACGGCGCGACGCTCCCGCCCGATCGACAGGGCGAGTTCTTCCATCGCTACATGCTCGGGACCTACGAGCTCTGGCGGCGCCTGACGACGCGCTTCCCCGAGATCCTGTTCGAGTCGTGCGCCGGTGGCGGCGGCCGGTTCGACCCCGGCATGCTGGCGTACGCGCCACAGGGCTGGACGAGCGACGACACCGATGCGATCGAGCGACTGGCGATCCAGTGGGGCACCTCGCATGTCTACCCCCTGAGCTCGATGGCCGCCCACGTGTCGGCCGTCCCGAACCACCAGGTGGGGCGGGTCACGCCCCTCGCAACCCGCGCGGCGGTTGCCTTCTTCGGCCTCTTCGGCTACGAGCTGGACCCCCGGCACCTCTCCGCCGACGAGCGCGCGGAGATCCGCGACCAGATCGCGTTCTACCGCCGCCATCGCGAGCTCTTCCAGCGCGGTCGGTTCGTTCGCCTCCGGGCGCCGTTCGGTCGGGACGACGCCGCATGGATGGTGGTCGCATCCGACCGCCGGTCGGCGATCGTGGCCCGCATCCGGATCCTGGATCGTCCCGTGCGCGTGACCGATCGACTGCAGCTTCGGGGGCTCGATCCGGGGCTCTCCTACGCCGTGGAGACCTGGCCGGCCCCGAGTCCGGGCGGCAGGGTCAGGCGCGGTGGCGACCTGCTGCAGTCGGTCGGCCTCGGCCTCGAGCCGTCCGACCCGCCGGAGCAGGCCCCGCGGGGCGACTTCCGGGCCTGGATCTGGGTCCTGACGGCCGAGTGATCGGCCGCCCGGCGCGGGCCCCACGAGCGCGTCCGGCGCCCGTGTCAGGGCCCGCGGTCGCCGATCGAGATCAGGGCGGCGGCCAGGCGATCCCGGCCCCGTCCGCCGCGTCGACGACGTAGACACTCGCCTCGAAGCCCGTCCGCGCCTCGTAGGATCGAGCGAGGGCCCGGCGGAGCTCGTCCGATCGGCCGCGCTCGACGAGGTTCACGGTGCAGCCCCCGAAGCCGGCACCAGTGAGGCGGGCGGCGACGACACCCGGGGTCGCCATCGCGATCTCGACCAGCGTGTCAAGGGCCACCGACGAGACCTCGAACTGGTCGCGCAGCGAGGCATGCGAAGCGGCGAAGATCCGCCGCAGGCCCTCCAGGTCGCCGGTCTCGAGGGCTGTCTCGGTCGCCATCACCCGGTCGTTCTCGGTGACGATGTGGAGGGCCCGGGCATAGGCGACCTCGTCGAGGCGGGCGCGGTGGCGCTCGAGCATGCCCAGGTCGACGTCGCGAAGCGCCTCGACACCCGGCTCGCGGGCCGCGATCTCCCTGGCGGCGCGGAAACACTCGGCTCGCCGGTCGTTGTAGGCCGAGGTCTGGAGGCGCCGAGGAGTCCCCGAATGGCAGACCACGATTTCCAGGTCCGTCGGGATCGGCACGGGCCGCCAGGCGAGCGTCCGGCAGTCGAGGTGGAGGGCCATGCCGGCCCGGCCCATCGCCACCGCGAACTGGTCCATGACCCCCGACATCACGCCGACATAGGCGTTCTCGGCCCGCTGGGCGGTCCGGACCAGGGTCATCGGCGCGAGGGAGGGGCCGTCGGGACCCGAGAGGGCCCAGGCAACGGCGAGCTCGATGGCGGCCGACGACGAGAGCCCGGCACCCGTCGGGATCGTCGACCGCAGCAGGCCCCGGAAGCCGGCGATCGAGGACTCGGCCTCTGCCAGGGCCCAGGCCGTGCCCGCGACGTAGTCCAGACAGGTCCCCTGCCGCGGGCCGATGGCATCGAGATCGACGATGCCGTGCTCGCCGGTCGCCGCGAGCTCGAGGTCGACGATGCGGTCGGAGGCGGCGACGCAGGCGATCTCGAGGGCCAGGTTGATCGCGGCCGGCAGGGCGAAGCCGTCGTTGTAGTCGGTGTGGTCGCCCATGAGGTTGACCCGGGCGGGCGCGCGGACGACTCGGACCTCGGACCGCTCGAAGCCGGCGCCGGAACGGGCGGCCAGGAGGGCGTCGACGAGCGCTTCCGGTTCATCCATCACTCACCGGGATCGTAGCCGAGTGCCGGAGGTCTCGAGCCCCATGCCGTGCCCGGCCCCTGGGCCGCCTCGACACGGCACGAGTGGTCGCCAGTTGGCCCATCCGACTAGGCCAACCCGCTATCATGCGCCGATGATCAGCCGTCCCACGCGCGTCGACTGGCTCCTCCTGCTGGCCCTCGGCTTCATGTGGGGCACGAGCTACGTCTTCATCAAGATCGGCGTCCAGACGCTGCCGACCTTCACCCTCATCGCCACGCGGCTGGGCATCGGCCTCGCCGTCCTGGCGACGGTCGTCATCGCCGCCCGCGAACCGCTGCCGCGGAATCCGCGGATCTACGGCCACCTCCTGGTCATGGCCACCATCAACATCGTCCTGCCGTTCACGCTCATCACGACGGCCGAGCGCTCGGTCGACTCGGCGCTGGCCGCGATCCTCAACGGCGCGGTGCCGCTCTTCGTGATCGTCTTCGCGGCCTTCTTCCTCCACGACGAGCCGATCACGGTCAACCGCCTCGCCGGCCTCGGGATCGGCTATGCGGGCGTGATCATCCTGGTCAGTCGCAGCCTGGGAGCGGGCCTGTCGCAGAGCAGCCTCGAGGGCGAGCTCGCCCTCATCGGCTCGACGGCCCTCTACGGGGCCGGCGCCGTGTATGCCCGGCGGAACGTGCGCGGCCTGCGGCCGATGATCCCGGCCCTCTTCCAGGTCATGTTCGCCTTCGTGATCGTGACGGTCCTGGCTGTGCTCCTCGAGCATCCCTGGACGGTCCGCTGGAACGTCGACGCCATCGGCTCCGTGATCTGGCTCGGCGTCCTCGGGTCGGGCCTGGCCTACCTGGCGAACTTCCGGCTCCTGTCCCGAATCGGCGCGACGCGGACGTCGCTGGTGGCCTACCTCCTGCCCGTCGTCGGGATCATCGCCGGCGCGATCGTCTTCAACGAGACGGTCGACGGGCGGGTTGCGGCCGGGACCGCCCTGGTCATCGGTGGCGTCGCGCTCGTCAACAGCCGCTACGGGCAGCGTCGCCTGTTCGGGCGGGCATCCGCGGGAGTCGAGGCGCCCCGGACGACCGCGGAGCGCTGAGGGCCGGGTCGTCGACCGGCCGCGCCACGGGTCGTTCGGCGCGCCGGTCCCCGGCCGGTCAGTGCGGAGCCAGCGCCAGGAGGACGGCACCCGCCACGACCAAGCCGGCGGCCAGGACGCGCTGGACGGCCTCCCGCCCGCCGTTCGATTCGCCGAGCCGGAAGGCGCCCCAGAGCGCCGCCAGGACGATCCCGGACTCCCGGAGCGGCGCCACGGCCGCGAGGGGCGCGATCGAGTAGGCGAAGAGGATCAGCAGGTAGGCCGTCAGCGACAGGACGCCGGCGGCACCGTCCCGCCAGGCCGGCGTGGCGCGGACCGGAGGCGGCGGCCCGAGGAGGCCCGCGCGTCGGCCGATGACGACGCTGCTCCAGAGGATCGTCGTGGCGAACACGGCGAGCAGGGCCCCGTACGTCCACGGCGCCAGGATCCGGACGCCCACCCGGTCGAGCGCCGAGTAGGCCGCGATGGTGGCCCCGGTGGCGAGGGCGAACCCGATCGCCCCGCGATGCTCGGCGCCCGCGGAGCGGATCGCCCGCCACGGTCTGGCGACGAGAAGGATCCCACCGAGGAGGCAGGCGACGCCAGGCCCGCCGGCACCGAAAGCCGCTCCCCGAGGACGACCACGCCGACGAGGATCGCCGCCAACGGGGCGCTGCCGCGGGCGACTGGATAGACGAGCGACAGGTCTCCCCGGCTGTAGGCCGCCGACAGAAAGATGAAGTAGGCAGCCTCCAGGCCCCCCGAGGCGAGGGCCAGCCCGACGCCGGCAGGCTCGAGCGGCGGCCGGCCGACCAGCAGCCAGGCGGCGACGCCGACGGGGACGAGGACGCCGGTGCCGATGGCCTGGAGGCGGACCGCCGTCCGCAGCGGATCGCCGGAGGTCTTGAGAAGGACGTTCCAGCCTGCATGCAGGATGGCGGCCGACAGGACCATGACAACCGCGATCGGGGGCATCGCCTCAGCGACCGATGTCGCGCCGCCGGATTCCGGCCGCACCGAGGGCGAGGCCCCCGACCGCCAGGACGACGAAGAGGACGATCCCCGACTCGTCGAACCGGCCGAGCATCGGGGTCCCGAGGTGGCGGTTGAGGTCCAGGCTCATGACCGCATCAGGCAGGCGGAGGATCCCGCCGAGGAGGTCGGCGATGGAGAAGACGAGGGTGAGGATGCCCGTGACCGGCGCGGCCAGCGACGGCCGGACGAGCCCGCCGACGGCCAGGCCGATCCCGGCCAGGGCCAGCCCGTAGAGGCCGACCATCGCCACGCCGAAGACCGGTCGGTCGATCGGTCCGCCCTGGGCCGCGGTCCCGACGGCCACCCCGGCCGCCATCAGGAGGGTCGTGAGCCCGATCGCCACGAACACCGCAGAACCGCTCCGAAGCGTCCAGGCGATGCGGCTCACTGGCGCCGCCAGGAGGACCTCCAGGCGCCGATCGTTCTCGTCCGACGCCCAGCCGCCGACGAAGACGGCCGCCGTGAGGCCGATCATGACGATGCCCTGCTGGAAGAAGGCCAGCTGCAGGAATCCGCCGGTCGACAGGATGTCGGCCCCGGGGTAGACCAGACGGATCATCTGCGTCATCTGCGGGATCTTCGCGATCTGGGTCACGAATTCGTCGGCCGAGGTGGCGATGAGGAGGGCATAGAGTCCCAGGCCGGCGCCCCAGATCAGCGCCGCCGGGAAGCGCTCCCCGAGCCCTCGCAGGAACGGGCCGCGGACCCACAGGCGAAGCGGCGGCACCCGGAACCGCCCGGGCGACGGCGCCAGGAGGTCGCGCCGCTCGAAGACCGCCACGCCGGCGACCAGCAGCCCGAGGACGATGACGGCCAGCAGCTCCATCGCCGGCCAGTCCCAGCGGCCGGCCAGGGGTCGGTGCCCGGCCGTGAGCTGGAGGTAGGAGAACGGCTTCAACGACTCGAAGGCCGGCACGATGTTGGCGTACGCCTGGACCACGAAGCTCAGGAACAGGACGGTCGCCCCGACCGCCAGGGAGCCGCTCCGCCCGAGCACGGGTGCCACCGCGAAGGCGAGGGCGCCGGGTGCCAGGACCGTCAGGAAGACCCAGGCGCCCTGGGCCGCGACGGCAGGCCCCGACACGCCGTCGCCGGGGAGCTGGGCCAGGGCATTGACGCCTGCCCACGTGGCAACCTCCAGGATCGCGACGGCCAGGGCCAGGGCGGCGAGGAAGGCACCGACCTTCTCGATCGCCAGGCGTCGCCGGGCGACGGGCGTCGAGGCGACGGGGTCGAGGCTGCCCCGCGCCAGCTCGCCCGCGAGCGTCCCCGACAGGGCGACGAGGGACCAGATGCCGAGCATCACGGGGACGAAGTTGAAGATCCGCCAGGAGACGAATCCACCCAGCGTCTCGATGTGGATCGGCTCGCCCAGCATCCCCTGGAAGAGCGCGGGCAGGGCCGTCAGCTGGGCGGCGAAGAGGAGTCGCCCGGCGGCCGTCGGGAACTCCGTCGCGACCTGGGACGCCGTGGCGACGGCCAGCGCCCCGAATAGGGCGCCGATGATGACAGCCGTCCGCCGGCTGTCGCGGAAGGCCTTGCCGAAGACGGACCCGAGGCCCAGCAGCCTGCTGCGGACCGTCGGCGCGACGAGGACACTACTCCCCGAGGCGGCGCTCACCTGGCGAGGCTTTGGCCGGGTCCGGTCCCGTACTCGGCCAGGAACACTTCTTCGAGCGACGGCTCGCGGCTCACGAAGTCGACGAGGTGTCCGGCGGCCGCCAGGCGGACGATCGGGGCGATCGGGCCGCTGACGAGCATCCGCAGCGTGCGACCCTCACTGACGAGGTTGCTGACGCCGGGGATCGCCGCGTAGGGCGCCGGATCCACGGGCTCGCCGAAGCGCAGCTCGACTTCGTGGGCGGCCAGCTCGCGGAGGGCGTCGACGGTGTCGAGGCGCACGATCCTGCCGTCGCGGATGATCGCCACCCGGTCGCAGGTCCGCTCGACCTCGCTGATGATGTGGGAGGAGAGGAAGACCGTCCGGCCCTCGGCCTTCGCCTCGAAGAGGAGCTCGTTGAAGACCTGCTGGACGAGCGGGTCCAGGCCGGCCGTGGGCTCGTCGAGGATCAGGAGATCGGGCTTGTGCTGGAGGGCGCAGATGAGCCCGACCTTCTGCTTATTGCCCTTGGAGTACTCGCGGAAGCGCCGGCTGGGATCCAGCCCGAGGCGCTCGATGAGCTCGGCGATGTAGGCCGCGTTCCGGCCGCCCTGGAGGTTGGCGAAGTACTCGATCGTCTCGGAGCCCGTGAGGCGATCGTAGAGCGTGAACTCGCCGGGCAGGTAGCCGATCCGGCGATGGATCGCGACCGGGTCGCGGGTCGTCTCGATGCCGAAGACGAATGCCCGGCCGGAGGTCGGGCGGATCAGGTCGAGGAAGATCCGGATCGTCGTGGTCTTGCCCGCCCCGTTCGGCCCGAGGAAGCCGAAGATCTCGCCGGGGCGGACCTCGAGGTCCACCTCGACGATGCCCCGGTGGACGCCGTAGGACTTCGTGAGCGACTCCGCCCGGATGGTGGGCGCCGCCGGAGCGATCCCGGGCGCGTCAGACACCGATCGGGTGCCAGACGGTCTTCATCTCGAGGTAGGCGGCGATCCACTCGGGGCGCTCCGAGGCGCGATCCTCGAGCCAGTCGAAGCGGGCGTCGGTGGTGCCGGCGGGTCGGCGGATGATGCGCTTGACGTTCTCCGTCGCGGCCAGCTCGGCGTCGCGGCGGGCGTCGTCCGCGACGCCCCAGACGTCGATCGAATCGACGTCCTCGTGACCGGCCATCACGGGCACGAGCTCCCGCTTGAGGCCGGTGATGACGTTGACGACGCCGGCCGGGACGTCCGACGTGGCGAGGACCTCGGCGAGGGTGATCGCCGGGAGGGGCCGCGTCTCGGAGGTCAGGGCCACGACGGCGTTGCCGGCGACCAGTGGCGGCGCCAGGCGCGACACGAGGCCCAGCAGGGATGACGTCTCGGGCGCCACGAGCCCGACCACGCCGGTGGGCTCCGGGATCGTGAAGTTGAAGTAGTCCGAGGCGACGGGGTTCGACGAGCCGAGCACCTGGGCGATCTTGTCGGCCCAGCCGGCGTACCAGACCCAGCGATCGATGGCCCGGTCCACGACCGCCCGGGCGCGGTCCGGCCGGAGGCCCTCGGCCTGCGCGACCTCGGCCACGAACTGGTCGTGGCGGCCCTCCATCAGCTCTGCGACGCGGTAGAGGACCTGGCCACGATTCATGGCCGTTCGGTCTTCCCAGCCGGGAAACGCCGCGCGGGCCGCTCGGACCGCGTCGCGGAGGTCCTTGCGCGAGCCACGACAGGCGTTCGCGACGGGCGTCCCATCGGCGGCTGTGACGAGATAGGAGCGACCGCTCTCCGTTCGCGGGAAGGCGCCGCCGATGTAGAGCTTGTACGTCTTGCGAACCTCGATCCGCGGGGGCGTGACAGAGACGGTGGTCGCCGCGCCGTGACGTGACCCGGCCCGACCCGGCGCGGTCGAGCGCCCCGTTGCCATCAGCGCATCCCCACTGGATCTGTGGTCCAGCCCTCGGCCCCGGATGCACCACGTGCCGGACTGCCAATCCAGTGACGGGGCGGATGATCGCCCAGGCACGGCAATTGCTCCCTGGTGCTGGACCTGAGGGCCAGCGTCGACGCCATGGAGGGCTGGCCGCTGGACTGGCAGGCCCGCGCCGCGATCCCGGCGGAACCGGGTGCCGCCATCAGCGGTCCTCCAGGCGGACGTAGGCGTGGAGGCCGTGCATGCCGCCCTCCCGGCCGAACCCTGATTCCTTGTAGCCGCCGAAGGGCGACGTCGGATCGAAGCGGTTGAAGGTGTTGGCCCAGACCACCCCGGCCCGCATCCTGCGGGCCATCGAGAGGATCCGGCTGCCCTTCTCCGTCCAGATGCCGGCCGACAGTCCGTAGGGGGTGTTGTTGGCCTTCTCGACGGCCTCCTCGGGCGTCCGGAAGGTCAGCACGGAGAGGACCGGCCCGAAGATCTCCTCCCTGGCGATGCGATGGCTCTGGGCGACGCCGGTGAAGAGGGTCGGCCGGAAGAACCAGCCGCGCTCGGGCAGGTCGCAGGCCGGCTGGTAGAGCTCGGCCCCCTCGGCCACACCGGCCGCCACGAGCTCGGTGATCTTGTCGAGCTGCTGGCGGGAGTTGATGGCCCCGACGTCGGTGTTCTTGTCGAGCGGATCGCCGACGCGAATCGTGGCGAGCCGGTCCTTGAGCTTCTCGACGAGCGGCCCGACGATGGATTCCTGGGCGAGCAGCCGAGACCCCGCGCAGCAGACCTCGCCCTGGTTGAAGTAGATGCCGTTGACGATGCCCTCCACCGCCTGGTCGAGCGCGGCGTCCTCGAAGACGATGTTGGCGGCCTTGCCGCCGAGCTCGAGGGTGATCGCCTTGTCGGTCCCGGCGATCGCCCGCTGGATCAGCTTGCCGACGCCCGTCGAGCCGGTGAAGGCCACCTTGTCGACGCCGGGGCTCGAGACAAGGTGCATCCCGATCTCGGCCGGCCCCGGGACGATGTTGACGACGCCCGGGGGCAGGTCGGCCTGGCGGCAGACATCCGCGAACAGGAGGGCGGTCAAGGGTGTCGTGGACGCCGGCTTCAGGACGACCGTGTTGCCGGCCGCGAGCGCCGGCGCGATCTTCCAGCTCAGCATCAGGAGCGGGAAGTTCCAGGGGATGACCTGGGCCGCGACGCCCAGCGGCCGGGCGTTCCGGCCCGGGAAGGCGTATTCGAGCTTGTCCGCCCAGCCCGCGTAGTACCAGAAGTGGGCCGCGGCCAGAGGCACGTCGACGTCGCGGGACTCCTTGATCGGCTTGCCCGAATCCATCGTCTCGAGGACGGCGAACTCCCGGCTGCGCTCCTGCAGGATCCGGGCGATCCGGAAGAGGTACTTGGCCCGTTCGCGGCCGGGGAGGTTCCCCCAGCTGCGCCGCTGGGCCCGGCGAGCGGCCGCGATCGCCCGATCGACGTCGGCCGTCGTTGCCCGCGAGACGTCGGCGAGCTTCTCCTCCGTCGCCGGGTTGATCGTCTGGAAGGCGCCCTTGTCCGAGGCCTCGACCTCGCGGCCGTTGATGAACAGCCCGTAGCGCTCCCGGAGGCCGACGATGTCCCGCGATTCCGGCGCCGGCGCGTACTCCCAGGGGATGGCCTGGCCGTCGCCGAGCCCCCAGCCGGCTGGCGCACGATCCCCGCTCCACGGGCGCATCCTGGTGGCGTCGCTCGTCACGCGAGGCATCATACCCGGGATGCCACGCCGCTCCGCCCTCCCCTCCCCTGGCGGCCCGCCCGCCGGGACGCTGCCCATGCGGGTGGGAGAGTGACGTCCGTCGCCCTCGCCGGGCTCGCCGCGGCCGGGGTCGCTGCTCTGGTCGACTGGTTCGCGGTCGCCCGTGGGGACGCCCGGCTGGAGCGGGTCGCCAAGCCCCTGGTCATGGGGATCCTGATCGTGACGGTCCTCCTCTCGGACCCCGATGCCTCGCGGCGGAGCCTCCTCCTCGCCGTCGCCCTGGCCGCCTCCATGACCGGCGACCTGCTGCTCCTGCCGCCGGAGCGATTCACCTTCGGGCTCATCGCCTTCTTCGCGGCCCATCTCGCCTACCTCGGGGTCTTCCTGCTCCTCGGCCCCCTCCACGCCGATCGGGCCGCGATCGGGGCGCTCGTCGCGGCCGGGGTGCTTCTCGGCATCGGGCGCGGCATCCTCGCCGGCGCGACCCGGGCGGGCATGCGCCGCCCGGTCGGCGCCTACCTTGCCGTGATCC
This sequence comes from Chloroflexota bacterium, assembly GCA_016200675.1. GTDB lineage: Bacteria > Chloroflexota > Limnocylindria > Limnocylindrales > CSP1-4 > UBA5189. Next base: position 19,277 of record JACQEH010000025.1, read on the forward strand.
TGCTCATGGCCGTGGCCGCCGGCGCGACGGGATCCCTGGCCGCGACCCTCGGGTCCTGGGCCTTCGTGACCTCCGACGCGATTCTGGGCTGGGACCGCTTTGCGGCTGCGGCGCCAGGATCGGTTCGCGATGCGCGGGCTCGGCGGCTGGCGGTCATCGTCACCTACCATGTCGCGCAGCTCCTCCTCACGACCGCCGTGCTTGCCGCCGCCTGAACCTCGCTTCGCCACTCCACGTGACCACCGCGCCGGCGGTCTCACCCAGCCATCGGAGCCCACCCGTGACCGAGCCGACCCCACGCTGGCAGCAACGCTATCGCGCACCGGTCGTCGGCTTCCCGACCTGGTCGCGGCACGCGCCCGATCGCCTCGTCTACGTCTCGTCGGAGAGCGGCATCTACCAGCTCCACAGCTGGGACGTGGCGAGCGGGGAGCAGCACCAGATCACCCACGAACCGGTCGGCCTGGTGTCCGGCGAGGTCAGCGCCGACGGCGAGTGGGTCCTCTGGCACCGCGACAGGACCGGCGACGAGTCGGGCTCGTGGATGGCCGCGCCGTTCGTCGGCGGGTCCCCGGAGCCCTTCGCCGAGGGCCTCCCGATCGGCTGGGACGAGGGCCTGGCACCAGGCCTGGAACGGACCGTGGCGGCCATCTCCGATCGTGACGGCTTCGCCATCCTCGTCACGGAGCGCGACGGCACGACCCGGTGTATCCGCCAGAGCCGGGACTCGATCCTCCTCGGCGGCAGCAACGCCATGGTCCGGGGCGGGACCGAGCTGGCGGGCCTGAGCGCGGACGAGCGACTCGTCGCGGTCGAGCACGGCGAGCACGGCGACCTCATCCACTCCGCGCTGCGCATCCTCGACGCCCGGACCGGCGCCATCGTCGCCGACCTCGAGGACGCCGGCAGGGAGCTCGTCGCCTTCGCCTGGTCGCCGGTCGCCGGCGACGAGCGGCTCGCAATCGGGCACGAGCGCCGGGGCGAGCGGGCCCCGGCCATCTGGGAGCCGCGGACCGGGGAGGTCACGGACCTGGCCCTGCCGTGGGATCACCTGACCGAGGTGACGGACTGGTGGCCCGACGGCTCGGCGCTGCTGCTCTCCGAGCTCGACGCCGGCCGTCATCGGCTCCATCGCTACGACCGTGACGAGGCACTCCTCACGGCGGGCCCCGCGCCCACCGGCCGACCGTTCATCCCATGGTCGTTCCCGAACCCGCACGGGCAGGTGGTCACAGGCTGGCGGATCGAGCCGGGCGGCAGCGGGCCCTTTCCCACGCTCTTCCACATCCACGGTGGCCCGACGTCGGTGGACCTCGACCGCTGGGCACCGGACCTCCAGGCCTACGTGGACGCCGGCTTCCAGGTCGTCCTCGTGAACTACCGGGGCTCGATCGGGTTCGGCGCCGCCTGGCGCGACACGCTCATCGGGAACATCGGCTGGCCGGAGGTGGAGGACATCCTCGCTGGGGTCGACGACCTCGTGGCGAGGGGACTCGCTGACCCGAACCGGCTTGCCATCGCCGGCTGGTCATGGGGCGGCTATCTGACCCTCCTGATGCACGGCATGCATCCCGATCGGTTCATCACCGGCGTTGCCGGCGTGCCGGTCGGCGACTACGCCCTCGGCTACGAGGACCTCTCGCCGCTCCTCCAGGCCTACGACCGCGCACTCCTCGGCGGGACGCCGGCCGAGGTGCCGGAGCTCATGGCCGAACGCTCCCCCATCAGCTACGTCGACAACGTCAAGGCCCCGATCCTCTTCCTCGCCGGCGAGGCGGATTCACGCTGTCCGATCCGCCAGGTCCTCGCCTATACCGACCGGCTGGCCGCTCGCCACCACCCCCACGAGCTGTACCTCTTCCCAACGGGTCACGCGCCCTTCCAGATCGACGAGCGAATCCGCCAGACGGCGATCGTGCTGGACTTCCTCGCTCGAACGGTGCCGGGAATCCGCGTCCCGGGCTGACGAGGGAGAACGTCATGGGTCGACTCATTCGCACGCTCCTCGGTCTCACGATCCTCGCCTCGATCGCCTCGGCCATCGCCGCCGCGATGGTCAGGGAGCGGATGGTCTCGAAGGGCGAGCCCATCGACGACGAGATCGACCTCGTCGCAATCTTCAGGGGCCTCGATTTCCGGAGCCGGGCGATGGCCCTCCGGCGCGCCCGGGTGACCTCGTGGTACGGCGGGGCCACGCTCGACCTCCGGGAGGCGACGATCCACCCCGAGGGAGCGAGCATCGAGCTGCGGGCCGCGTTCGGCGGCCTCCGCCTCGTCGTGCCCGATGCGTGGCGCGTCGAGCAGCACCTCACGGCGATCTTCGGCGGCGTCGGGGACACTCGGGACGTGGGCGACACCGGGCTGCCCGGCGGCCCGCTCCTCACGATCGAAGGCTTCGCCCTTTTCGGTGGCGTCGGGATCGTCAGCGACGCCCCGGACCTCGACGACGAAGTCGAGGCCTCCGCCGAGCTGCCGCCGCTCGCTACGGCCTGAGGGTCGACCCGAGCGGGATGCCGTCGACGAGGTAGATCCCGGTCGGGCCGGAGACGACGATGTCGTAGGTCCGTCCGCCGGTATATGGGAGGAGGTCGGCTGCCCGAACGACCGAGCCGCCCACGCGGTCGCCGGGACGGACGTCGCCGACGCGGCGACCGTCCGCGAGCGGATGACCGGGTGAGGCGGTGACGGTGCGGCCATCGGCCAGGAGCAGGCGGACCACCATGTGGCTCGCCGGGGCCGGCATCGAGCCGAGCGCGATCACCGTCGCGGCGAGGCGGCGTCCGTCGGCATCGAGCGTCCAGACCGGGTCGCCGATGCGGAGCTCCTCGACGGCGATCCGTCCCCCCGGCCCGTCGATCCGCGTGCCGCGGGCCAGGCAGATGGGGCAGTTCGGTGCGCCGGCCGCGGCCTGCTGCTCGACCGTGATCACGCCCGAGGTCGTGATCCTGCCTGCGGTCCTGGTGCCCTGCGCGCCCCCGGAGACGGGCTGGGCGAGGTAGTCGAAGCGGTAGGTGTCGTTGCCGATGGGGTTGAGGGCGATCGCCCGGAGCGCCTTCCAGGCTTGATACACGGCGAGCTCCTGCTCGTCCGAGAACGACGTCACCGCCTCGAGGCCCAGCCGGACGACGATCGACCGGAACGCCCCGGCGTCGGCCTGGACTTCCGGCCAGCGTGTCTTCGCGCTCTCGACCTCATCGGCGCGCTGGATCGGGTAGAAGTCGGGATCGCAGTACCAGAGCGGACCGTAGGTCGCGACGAGCTGCAGCTTGAGCTCCGGCGGCGAGAGCGCCGGTCCCGGCGTGGCCGTGGAACCAGGCGCCTGCGACGGCGCGGGGCTGCCGGCGTCGGGCGTCGCGAGGAGGGAACAGCCGGCGACCGCAATGATCGCCAGCAGCAGGCCCGCCAGATTTCGTGCGTCCCGGTGCATGGGTGGCAGACGCCCTGATTGTCCTTCGGGTTCCGACGACGTGACAGTCGTCGACGTCGCGTCGTAACAGGATCCGACGCCGGGCGTCCCCCATAGACCCAACCGCCCGGAAGTTCCGGCGGATGCGAGGTTACCGGAGGGTCCACCAATGGAGCTCGGGCGGATCGGCATCTGGCTGCTCGCGGTCGGGTTCGCGATCGTCGCGGCGGGCTACCTCCTCATGGTCCTGGCGATCCCCAACGGCAATCTCGTGGCCGGGATCGGCATCGTCGTCATCGCCGCGGGAGCCGCGGCGCTATGCGTCGCACCTCGACCACCATTCACGGGTAGGATCGCCCGGCTCGGGTTGGGAACGCTTGCCGCGGGAGCGGCCTGCCTTGAGGTGGCCAGCGTCATCGCGGCCGGGATGACCTTCGATCCGCTCGAGAGCATGCCGGTGGTCGTGTTCGGCCTGATCGGCCTGGCCCTCACGCCGATCGGCGTGCTCTTGACGCTGTTCGCCCTGGTCCGGCGGTTCGCTAGTCGATCGTGAAGTTGTCGGGGCCCTGGTAGCGGCCGGTCCGCTCCTTCTCGATCTGCATCAGGACGTCGTTGAGGAGGCTCGAGGCGCCGAAGCGGAAGCGCTCGGGCGTCATCCAGCGCGGCCCGAGGGTCTCGTACAGGACGACGAGGTACTGGATCGCCTCCTTGGCCGTCCGGATCCCGCCGGCCGGCTTCATCCCGACCGCCCGGCCGGTCGCCTTCTCGAAGTCACGGATGGCCTCGAGCATCACGAGGGTCACGGGCAGGGTGGCCGCCGGCGTGACCTTGCCGGTCGAGGTCTTGATGAAGTCGGCGCCGGCGGCCATCGCCAGGATCGACGCCCGTCGCACGTTGTCATAGGTCTCGAGCTCGCCGGTCTCGAGGATGACCTTGAGATGGGACTCGCCGCAGGCGTCCTTGATCTCGACGATCTCGTCGAAGACGGCCCCGTAGTCGCCGCCCAGGAAGGCTCCGCGGTCGATGACCATGTCGACCTCGTCGGCGCCGGCGGCGACGGCGGCCCGGACCTCGGCCACCTTGATGTCACGGAAGGTCTGGCCCGAGGGAAAGCCCGTCGCTACGCTGGCGACCCGGACGGTCGAGCCCTTCAGGGCGTCCTTGGCGTCGGCGATCAGTGCCGGGTAGACGCAGATCGCCGCGACCGAGGGGATCGTGGGGTCGCCCGGCTGCGGGTGAATCGCCTTCTGACAGAGGGCCCGGATCTTGCCCGCGGTGTCCTTTCCCTCGAGCGTGGTGAGATCCATCATCCGGATCGCGAGGTCGAGGGCCCAGAGCTTCGAGGCCTTCTTGATGGAACGCTTCTTCAGGCCGTCGACGCGCTGCTCGACCCCGACCTGGTCGACGGCCGTCAGCCGCCCGAGGACCGAGCCGAGAGGCCCCGGCCGGCCGCCAGCCCACGCGCGAACCAGCTCGCTGGCGCGCTCGCGGGTGAGGGTGTCGGGGCGGTGGGCCGTGGCCATGGGAGGTGAGGATAGCGCCGATCGGCGGCGCGGCGAGGCGCGTCACCCTGGTTCGGGCACCTTCGATGACCGGCAGTCGCGAGTTTCGGGCCAACGCCGCGGACCCGGGTCTGGCCGGGTCGGAGCCGATGACTGGCGGTCACGATTCCCTGGTGCCGTTCGCCCGGGGACCCCAACCATGCCGAGGCGATGTGCGGCAGGCATCGATTCCGTATCGCGCCGCGCCAGCCTGGCCGCGGACCCCCCGATCGATGCGCGGCGGGCATCGCCGGGCGCCGTGACCAGGGGTGGCGAGGCATCCGACCCCACGCCGTCCCAGGTTCGATGACTCTGCGTCATCAAAGCCCCGTGGCGGCCGACGGCGCCGGGCCGTGCGGCGACGCGAGGCCCGATTCGATGATTCGCGGGCATCGCGACCCGACGACCTAGTTGTGGTCCCCGTGGCGGGTCCGCGGCTTCGGCGGCAGGCGGCGCTTCCCCTCGACGAGGAAGTGGCGGAACCAATCCCGGACCTGGACCAGGTTCTCCGACCGTCGGAACGGCGTCCCGGAGCGGGTCAGCTCGTGGGACTCACCGACCACGCGCATGAGGCGGACCGGTCGCCGGTGGCGGCGCAGGACGGCGAAGAGTGCCTCGGCCTGCCCGAGCGTCGTGCGCAGGTCCTGCTCGGCGTGCTGGATGAGGAGCGGGGTCCGGATGGCCGCCGCGTAGGTGATCGGCGACTGCCGGCGGAAGAGATCCGGATCGTCCCAGGGAAACGCCCCGAACTCGTACAGCGGCCAGTCCGTGCCCGAGAGGTCCCCCGTCAGCATCAGCATCGTCAGGTCGTTGACCGAGCGGCAGGTGATGGCGGCCGCAAAGCGCTGGTCGTGGCCCACGATCCAGCTCGTGAGGTAGCCGCCGTACGAACCGCCGGTGACACCCAGGCGGGCCGGGTCGGCCAGGCCGTCGGCAACGAGGGCGTCGACACCGGCCAGGACGTCGCGGGTCGGCCCCTCGCCCCAATCGGCGATGTTGGCCTCGTTGAAGGTCCGCCCGTACCCCTCCGAGCCGCGGGGGTTGCAGTAGAAGACGGACATGCCGGCGCCGGCCAGGACCTGGAACTCCCAGAACGGCGTCCAGCCATACAGGGTGTGGGGTCCACCGTGGATCTCGACGACGGTCGGTTGCGGGCTGGGGCCCGCGGCGATGAGCCAGCCCTGGATCTCGTGCCCGTCCACGGTCACGGACCGCTCCACCGCGGGCCGCAGCTCGATCTCGTCGAGGACGGCCTCGTTGAGGGCCGTCAGCGGCGAGAAGTGGAGGTCCCCTGCGGCCGATCGGCGCGCTCCCCCGGCAGCCAGCGTCGCGACGTAGAGGTCCGGCATCTGCGTGTCGGTCGATCGGATGGCGACGATGTCGATGCCCCGCGGTCCGCGATCGCGGAGGTCGAAGGCCGAGAGGTAGTGATGGCCTGTCGTCAGGCGTCGAAGGCCGCCATCGGCCACGTCGAGGCGCCACAGCTCCATCGCCCCGCGATGAGGCGCCAGGAAGAGCACGCCGGCCCCGCCCTCGATCGGACGGAGGTGCGGCGCTTCGCCGGCCGTGACGTCGCTGTTCATCGTCGAGGCCGGCATGACGTCCTGGCCGTCGGTGAGGGTGCGCCCGCCCCGGGCTTCCGAACCGTCGGCAAAGAAGCGCCAGATGCCGGCCCCGTAGTAGGCGTGGGGAGCGGTCCCGCCGAGAGCCACGATGGACGCGTCGTCGAGCCAGGCCGGGCCGAAGAAGAGCCCGTCCGGGTGGTCGGCGACCGGTGTCGTCCGCCCGGACGCAACCTCGACGCAGAGGATGCGACTGGACGACTTCAGGTCGCGATCGCGCGTCCCGGACGTGGAGAAGGCGATGCGCCGCCCATCGGGCGACCAGGCGAGGTCGCCGACGCCGCCGGGGACATCGGTCAGACGCCGTGCGCCGCCGCTGGCGGCATCCACCAGCCACACCTGCGGGATCTGGTTGGCGATGATCCCGGGCCCGTTGAGCTCGTACCCGAGGCGATCGAAGTACCAATAGTCGCTGGGCAGCGGCGCGCCGGGCATTGGCTCCGGAAGCCGCCGCCGGAGGCGATCGTCGGTCGCCCGATCCGGCCCGCGGGAGGTCGAGAGGACGGCCAGCTGCGTCCCGTCGGGCGACCACTCGAGGGCCGTCACGCCGCGCGGCAGGTCCGACAGCCGGCGGGCCTCACCGGGCCGGTCGAGGGGCAGGAGATACACCTGGACCCGGTCCTCGCGGTCCTTGGCGGCCGTCGGCTCCTCCTCGACGTGGAGGCGCCGATTGCTCAGGAAGGCAAGGGTCCGACCGTCAGGCGAGATTCGCGGCGAACTCTCGTGGCGACCGGCCGTGGTGAGGCGCCGAGGGGCCTCCCCCGGGATCGGGCGGCCGTCCTCGAGGCGCACCGACCAGAGCGCCGAGTGGTAGGCGTCGTGGGCGCCGGCGACCTCCTGGAGGACGAAGACGGCGAGGTCGCCGTCGGCGGCGAGGCGCGGATCCGTCGGGATGCGGAGGCGCGGCTGGTCCTCAGGGCGAGGCGGGCGACGGGCAGGTGCGATCACGGGGTGTCGGCTCCGGCATGGGGTGCCCGCGCGCGCGGGCGACGCCGCCGAGTCTAGCGACTACCATCGCCGGGCGATGACCGACCAGCTCTCGCTGCGGCTCGACGCGGCCCTGCCGAACCCGCCGTCGAACCTGCGCCCGATGCTGGCCCGATCGGCCGCCGAGCCCTTCGATTCGCCCGACCACCTCTTCGAGCCGTCGTGGGGCGGCCGCCGGACCTTCGTCATCATCGGACCGGCTGCGCGCCCGGGAGCAGGCGACGTCACGTTCGTCGACGCCTCGGGCGACAGCCTCGCCACGGTGCCGCCGGAGCTGGAGGGACTCGCCGTTCGCCTTGCCGCCCGGTCGGCCATCCTCGACGGCGAGCTGGTCGTGGTCGACGCCGCAGGCAGGGCGGATGCCGCCGAGCTCGAGCGCCGGCTCTCGGGCGAACCCGGACGGCCTGTGGCCTTCCTGGCCTTCGACCTCCTCCATCTCGACGGCCGCTCGCTCCTCGGCCTCCCGCTCGAGAAGCGGCGGGACGCGATGCGCCGCGTCCTCCATCCCGCCGACGAGGTCCTCGTCGTGCCGGCGATCCCCGGCGAGGGCCGGGCACTCTTCGATGCGGTCGCGGCGCAGGGCCTGCCGGGCATCCTGGGGAGGGATCGCCGGAGCCCCTACCTGCCGGGCGTCCGGAGCCGTCTGTGGCGATTCATCGCCGTCCGGACGGCGTCACCCGAGATCGGCGAAACCACCACTCCGTCGCCCGACGGCGGCGTCGGGGCGACCCCGGGCCCGGCGCCCGTCCTGGCCCTCATCCGGCGCCTCCCGCTCGGCTTCGATCCGACGGGCGACCTCGACTGACGCCCGCCTAGCCGTCCGGCGAGAGGACCGCGCGGAGGATCCGCCGCGGCCCGGGCCGCTGACCGTACAGGAGGACCCCCGCCGCGTAGACCCGGATAGCGAGGCCCGCGACGAGCCCGATAGCGGCCACCAGCAGCCCATAGGCGAGGATCAGCTCCCAGGGCTGGACCCGTCCCACCGTCAGCCGCGTGAACATCACGAAGGGGCTCCAGAAGGGCACGAACGACGAGATCCGCATGAACGTGGAGAGGCCGCCCGAGAGGGCGAGGACGGCCTGGAGGTAGCCGGCGATCCCGAGCAGGCTCATCGGCAGGGCGATGACCTGGAGGTCCTCGACCCGGCTGACGAGCGACCCGGCCGCGGCGTAGATGAGGGCATAGAGGGTGAAGCCCAGGACGAAGAAGAGGCCGTAGGCGACGAACAGCTCGGGGGTGATGCCCTCGAGGGGCGGCGTCAGCCCCGACTTCAGGCCGAGGGCTTCGCCAATGGGCCGCTGCAGCGCCAGGGCCAGGAGGGCCGGCACCAGGATCGTGGCGTACTGGAGGAGCCCCGCCAGCCCGATCCCGAGGACCTTGCCGAGGACGAGCTGGCGCGGCGAGGCGGCGCTGATGAGGAGCTCCATGACCCGCGTTTCCTTCTCCGCCGCCACGCCCGCGGCCACCCACATGCCGTAGATGACCATCGTCAGGAAGAGCACGACGACGAGGACGGTGCCGAGGAGCTGGCGACTGGCGATCTGGGCTGCGCCCAGCGGCGCCCCGCCGACGTTCGGCCCGGCCCCCGCCACCACGTCCAGGTTGGGCGGGATGAACGGCGCCCCGCCCGACGGCTTGACGAGATCGGTCCACTCCAGGAAGGCCACGGCGAAGGTCCCGATGGCCACGAACTGCGTCCGGTCCGCTCCCAGGCCCTGGCCCGTGAGGAAGGTGAAGTCGAGGCGGCCCGAGGTGTCACGCGTGGCGATGAGCGCCCCGTCGACGCGGCCGTCGCCGACCTCGGCGTTGACGAGGTCGCGGTTCATCTCGGTCCGAAAGACCCACGAGCTGGCCGACCCGCCACCGGACGTGGCAAGGACGCCGCGCATGATCGACGACGTCCGCGCGGCAAGCTCGACGTCGTCGGCGACGATCGCGATCGTCGTCGTGGTGTCGCGGTCGACGAGGCGGATGATGATCGGCAGGAAGGCCACCAACATCGCCAGGAGCGCCAGGAGCACCGTGGAGCCCGCGTAGGGCCGGCTCTTCACCCGCTCGAGGAACTCCCGCCTGGCGACGATCCGGGTGTTCGGGAAGGTCGGGTCGAGGCGCGTCTCGACGGGGGCGGTCATGCGGCCGGCTCGTCGGCGATGGCGGGGCGGTCGGCCGCCACCGGGGCCAGCGTGTCGTCCTCGTCCGCGGGGTGGCCGACGAGCTCGATGAAGACCTGCTCCAGGGTCGGGTCGGCGACCTCGAAGTGGCGGACGCGGACGCCGTGCGCCACCGCCGCGGCGAGGATCGCCTCGGGCTCCGTGCCCGGCTCCAGGTCCAGCTCCACCCGGTCGATGCCGGGGCGCAGGATCCGGACCCCCGGAAGGCTCGCGACCCAGTCGAGCTGGTGGCTGCCCTCGACCGCGAGGATCACGCTCTGGCGCCCCGTCGAGCGCTTGACCTCGAGGATCGGCCCGCTGACCACGGCCCGGCCCTTGTCGAGGATCGCGATCGACTCGCACATGGCCTCAACCGTCTCCATCTGGTGGGTCGAGAGGACGATGGTCTTGCCCCGGTCACGAAGCTCCAGGATCGCCTGCCGGAGGAGGACGACGTTGACCGGGTCGAGGCCGGTGAAGGGCTCGTCGAGGAGGAGGATGTCCGGGTCGTGGAGGACCGCGGCCAGGAACTGGACCTTCTGCTGGTTGCCCTTGGACAGCTCGCCCGCGCGGCGGCTCGCGAAGTCGGGGACGTGCAGCCGGGTGAGCCAGGCCCGCGCTTCACGGGTCGCGCCGTCGAGCGACAGCCCCTGGAGGCGGGCAAAGAAGACGAGCTGGTCCAGGACGGTCATCTTCGGATAGAGGCCGCGCTCCTCGGGCAGGTAGCCCCACGTGGCGCGCCGCAGGTGGCGGTGGTCGGTGCCACGCCAGGTGATCGTCCCCGCGTCTGCCCGGAGCACGCCGAGGGCGATCCGCATCGTCGTCGTCTTGCCGGCGCCGTTGGCCCCGAGGAAGCCGAAGACGTGCCCGGCCGGGATCTCCAGGGACAGCGCGTCGAGGGCCTGGATATGGCCGAAGCGCTTGCTGAGGCCGGTGATCACGAGGTGCATGGGGCCGAGGATAGCCCGGATTCCGGGCGCAGCCCGTGGGCCGATGGTCCGGTCAGGCCACCCAGACCGTCCGGAGGCGGGTGCGGACGAGCTCCGCGACGAATGCCGGAAAGAGCGCGATCGCGGCCACGAGGAGCCACTCCTCGGCGTCCAGTGGTGAGGCCCGGAAGGCCTGGGCGAGGACGGGCACGGCCGGGATCAGGACCTGGATGAGGACGACCGTCAGCCCGCCGAGGATCAGGAATCCGTTCCGGCCCACGCGAAAGACGGGGATTCGCAGGCTCCGATTGGCGTACGCCCGGACCACCTGAGCGCAGACGAGAGCCGAATAGGCGAACCAGCGGACGTGCTCCGGATCGCCGGGGTGGGTCTTCATCAGGACGAGGGCCGCGATCGCCGTGAACGACCCGGCGAGGGCGATGCGGCCGAGGATCGCCGAGGTCAGGAGGGGCATGCCCGCCACGCGCGGCGGACGCTCCATGATGTCGGGCTCCTCCGGCTCCCGCTCGAAGGCGACCGAGGTCGACGAGTCGATGAAGAGCTCCATCCACAGGATCTGAATGGGGAGAAGCGGCTGGCCGAAGCCGGCGACCGTGGCGATGAGGATGAAGCCCAGGAACGCCACGTGGGTGCTGACGAGGAAGACGAGGCCCTTCTGGATGTTGTCGACGATCCGCCGGCCCTCGCGGAGGCCGTACATGAGGGTCACGAACGAGTCGTCGCCGAGGACGAGGTCGGCCGCCTCCTTGGCCACGGCCGTGCCGCTGCCCATGGCGACGGCGACGTCGGCGTTGTGGAGCGCCGGCGCGTCGTTGACGCCGTCGCCGGTCACGGCCACCAGGCGGCCGGCGGCCCGGGCGACACGGACGATGCGCTCCTTCTGCTCCGGCGTCGAACGGGCCACGATATGGATGGACGGCAGCTCGGCGGCAAGCCTCGCGTCGTCCCAGGTGGCGAGCTCGGCGCCGGTCACGATCCGCTCCCTGCCCAGGCCGGCCGCGTGGGCGATGGCGGCGGCGGTCGCGGGATGGTCGCCGGTCACGACGATGGTCTGGATGCCCGCCCCCTGGGCCTCGCGAAGCGCCGCCCCGATGCCCTTCCGGATGGGATCGGCGAACCCGACGAGGGCGACGACCTGCCAGGCCTCGCCGTCCCCGGCACGAGCGACGCCGATGAGGCGCTCCCCCGCGTGCGCCCCGGCCTCCACCTGCCCATGCCAGGCCACGAGCTCCGTATCGCCGGCGACCCGGTCCATGGCCAGGATCGCCTCCGGGGCACCGGTCGCCAGGCGTTCGACGCCACCGTCCCGCCTGGTCACCGTCGTGGACACCGGACGGGATCCTGACGGCGGCTCGGAACTGACCAGCTCGGCCGGGTCCAGGTCGTGGCCCAGGCCCTCGGCCTCGATGGCGCGCTCCAGGGCGCGCGTGAACGAGCCGGGCGTCGTGCCGTCGATCCGGGCCCAGGCATCCGCCTCGGCCCGAAGCGCGGTCACCAGCACCGCGCGCCGGGCCTCGCGATCGACGACAACGCCGTCGTGGCGCCGGATCGAGGAGATCTCGAGCTGGTTGAGGGTCAGGGTCCCGGTCTTGTCCGTGACGATGAGGTCGATCGCGCCGAGGACCTCCTCGGCGTTGAGGCGGCGGACGAGGACCCCCCGCTTGAGGAGCCGGAACGAGCCGAGGCCCAGGATGACCGCCAGCAGGACCGGCGGCTCCTCCGGGATCGCGGCGATGGCGGCGGAGATCCCGGCCAGGACGTTCTGCCCCAGGGACTGGCCGCGCAGGAAGCCGAGGCCGGAGACGATGGCGATGAGCGTGATCGCGACGATGAGCAGGATCCGGACCAGCCGATCCAGCTCGTGCTGGAGCGGCGAGCGGCGGACCGCCTTGCTGGTCAGCTTGCCCGCGATCCGGCCGACTTCGGTTCGCCCGCCGACGGCCACCACCAGCCCCTCGCCACGGCCCCCGACCACGCTCGTGCCCGCGTAGGCGATGGCCCGCCGGTCGGCGAGGACCGCGTCCGTGGGATCCGGCTCGAGGTTCACGTTCTCCGGGACGGACTCTCCGGTCAGGACGCTGCGGTCGATAAGGAGGCGGTCGGAGCGGCTGACCCGGAGGTCGGCCGGGACCACGTCGCCGGTTCGCAGCAGGACGACGTCGCCGGGGACCAGGGTCGCCGCGGGAATGTCGAAGGGCGCGCCGTCCCGGCGGACCCGGGCCATCGGCGCCGACGCCTCACGGAGAGCCTCGAGGGCGCGCTCGCCCCGGTATTCGGTGACGACATCGGCACCGACGATCGGCAGCAGCCCGACCAGGATCAGGATGCCGTCACGGACCTCCTGGAGGAGGATCGCCCCGATGCCGGCGGCCGCCAGGAGGAGCACGAACGGCTCGGTCGCCGCCTCGACGACCATTCCGAGGACGGACGGGGCCTGGTGCGCCTCGAGCTCGTTGGGGCCGGCGAGGGCTGCCCGGGCGTCGATCTCGTCGGACGCGAGGCCGCTCCCGGGGTCGACGCGGAGCTCCCCCGCGACGGCATCGATGGTCCGGCTGTGCGCCGTCTCGTGGACCGCTGTCGCGGTCGCCTCGGGAGTCACCGGTCCATGATGGGCCATCAGGGGCGCCCGTGGTTTCGGGCCGGAAGCCGCGCTCCGGCGGGCCATCGGCCCGCGGCATGGAGCGCGACCGGTCGCCGCGGCAGTCATGGGGTCAACGGGGTCCGGACCGCCGGGTTCGCCCGCCCGACCGGACGGCATCCAGTCGCCGCCGCCCGTGGGCGGGCGGCGCCGACCCGGTGCACAATCGACGTGTGAGAACCCTGCCCGCCGGCGACATGACGACGCCGGTCAGCATCCATGCCGACCGGACCGCCGGGCGCCTCGAGATCGAATGGGCGGATGGCCATCGAACTGCCTTCGACGCCGTGGCCCTTCGTTGGCTGTGCCCGTGCGCGTACTGCCGCGGCGAGGCCGGCCTGCCCGGCTGGCTCGACACGGCGCCGACGCTGACCGCGGAGCAGACCCGCCTGGTCGACGTCCACCTCATCGGGTCGTACGCGATCGCCCCGTCCTGGGCGGACGGCCATCACACCGGCTACTACCCGTATGCGCTGCTCCGCGACCGCTGCCCGTGCCCGGCTTGTGCCGCCGGCCGCGAACCGTTCCCGACACGAGCGTCCGAGGAGGCTCCCGCATGATCGTCGCCACCGCGCCCTACATCGCCGGCCATCGCGTCGTCGAGACCAAGGGCCAGACCTTCGGACTCGTGGTCCGCAGCCGCGGCTTCTCCGGCAACATCATCGCCGGCCTCCGCTCGCTCGGCGGCGGCGAGATCCACGAGTACACCGAGCTCCTCGAGGACACCCGCCGCCAGGCACTCGACCGGCTCGTCCGCAATGCCACCCTGATGGGCGCGAACGCCGTCATCTCGATGCGCTTCGACAGCTCCGAGCTGGCGGGCACGATGTCCGAGATCGTGGCCTACGGCACGGCCGTCGTCGTCGAGGCCGACGCCGCGGCGCCGCAGCCCGTCGAGTAACGTCGTGGCGCCCATCGTTCGCGGCGGCATCGTCCTCGTCGGGCTCCTCCAGCTCGCGGGCGGCCTGGCCCTGGTCGTCGGCGGCGGCACGGACGCGGCGGGCGGCCTGTGGCTGATGGCAGTCGGCGGCTTCTTCGTGATCGTGCCCTTCCTGGAGCGCGCCCGCTACCGCTCCGAGGCGACGGAGCGCGGCCTCTCCCCGGTCGGGCCGGGCGGCGGCGAGACGACCGACGCGCCGATCGAGCCGCGCTTCCGGCCGACCACCGAGGTCTTCGAGGACCCGACGTCGGGCCGCCGCATGCGCGTCCTCGTGGACCCGCGGACGGGCGAGCGCCGCTATGTCGCGGAGGCTTGAGTCTTTACAATCGCCTGCTATCCTCCGGCGCCCGGCGGGGTGAGGGCAATGAGCCGTCGCCCGCCGCAGGAATCACGGTGCACACGTCCATGTCGGCCCTGAAGGCAGTCCCGCCGTTCCAGTCGAGCGCGCCTGTCATCGGCGGCACGTCGCGGCGCGGTCGCCGCGCCCGCTACCTCGATCGAGAGCTCTCCTGGCTGGAGTTCAACGCCCGCGTCCTGTTCGAGGCCCGCGACCAGCGCAACCCGCTCGTCGACCGCCTGCGATTCCTGACGATCTTTGCCAACAACCTCGACGAGTTCTTCCAGATCCGCGTCGCCGGCCTGCGCCAGCAGGTCCGGGCCGGGATCACCCAGCTCCCGGCCGAGGGCCAGGGCCCGGCGGCCCAGTTGCGGGCGGTCCGGTCGCGGGTCGTCGAGCTCGCCGCCGAGCAATCGGCGATCTACCGCGACCTGCGACGGGATCTCCGACGGGCCGGCGTGGCCGTCCTCGACTACGCCGAGGTCCCGGAGGACCACGCGGCCCTCCGACAGCGATTCATCGACGAGATCCACCCCGTCCTGACGCCCCTCGCGGTCGACCCGGGCCACCGGTTCCCCTATATTTCGACGTTGACCCTGTCGATCGCCGTCGGGCTGCGCGACCCCGAGACGGGCGTCCGGCGCTTCGCCCGGGTCAAGGTGCCGCCCGTCCTGCCGCGCTTCCTCGAGCTCGAACAGCGACCCGACCAGCCCCTCGGCCACCACCGGTTCGTGCTCCTGGACCAGGTCATCGAGGCCAACCTCGACCTGCTGTTCGCGGGCATGGCCATCGAGGAGCACCACCTCTTCCGGGTGACGCGAAACGCCGACCTGGCCCTCGAGGAGGACGAGGCGGACGACCTCCTCCTCGCGATCGAGGAGGAGCTCCGTCGCCGGCGCTTCGGCGAGGCCGTCAGGCTCGAGGTGGAGCGATCGATGCCCGCCTCGATCAGGAAGGTCCTCCTCGGGGGCATCGGGGTCACGGAGGACCAGGTCTACGAGGTCCGCGGGATGCTCGACCTGACCGGCCTCGGGATGCTCACCGACCTCGACCGGCCGGATCTCAGGTCGGAGCCCTGGGCGCCGGTCACGCCCCGCCGCTTCCAGCGGGTCGAGGACGACGAGCCGGTGGACACCTTCGAGGTGATCCGCGCCGGCGACGTTCTGGTCCATCACCCCTACGAGAGCTTCGCCACCACGATCGAACGGTTCGTCGCCCAGGCGACCGACGACCCGGATGTCCTGACGATCAAATTGACGCTCTACCGGACCTCGGGCGATTCCCCGATCATCCAGGACCTCATCGAGGCGGCCGAGCGCGGCAAGCAGGTGGTCGCGATCGTCGAGATCAAGGCCCGCTTCGACGAGCGTGCCAATATCGCCTGGGCCCGCAAGCTCGAGCAGGCCGGGGCCCATGTCGTCTACGGCATGGTCGGCCTCAAGACCCACAGCAAGACCCTCCTGGTGGTCCGGCGCGAGAGCGGCGTCCTGCGCCGCTACGTCCACATCGGGACGGGCAACTACAACTCCCGGACGGCGCGCCAGTACGTGGACCTGGGCCTCCTGACCTGCCGGGCGGATATCGCGCAGGACGTGACCGACCTGTTCAACGTCCTGACTGGCCTCGCCCGGCAGCCGTCATACCGGCGGCTGCTCATCGCGCCGCAGGCGCTGCGCGGCCGGTTCCTGGCCCTCGTCGAGCGCGAGATCACCCACGCCCGGGCCGGCCGGGCGGGAGGCATCATCCTCAAGCTGAACGCGCTCGTCGACCGCGAGTGCATCGACGCCCTGTATCGCGCCTCAGGCGCAGGCGTCGAGATCGACCTCATCGTCCGCGGCGGTTGCACGCTGCTCCCGGCAGTCCCGGGCCTCTCCGAACGGATCCGGGTCCGGTCGATCATCGGCGAGTTCCTGGAGCACTCGCGCATCTGGCGCTTCGAGAACGCCGGCGAGCCCGAGTGGTTCATCGGATCGGCCGACCTCATGGAGCGGAACCTGGACCGCCGCATCGAGGCCTTCACGCCGGTCCTGGAGCCGGAGCTCCAGCGGGAGCTCGACCTGATCCTGGCGACGATGCTCGCCGATGACCGTCGAAGCTGGACGATGCAGTCAGATGGGTCGTGGACGCGCGTCGACGCCGAGCGTGAGGGACCCCCGACGGTGGATACGCACGCGACGCTGAAGGAGCGCGCGCTGCGGGCCGCGCTGGCGCCGGCCTTCGGGGGTCCGGCGGGACCGCCGGCGGGTGTCTCGCTCGAGCCCTGGGCGTGACGACCGCGACGCCGGGGCTGGACGGCCAGCCCCTCGAGATCGAGGTCAAGTACCGCGTCACCGACCCCGCGGCCGGCGAACGCTGGCTGGCAGAGACCGCCATCAGCGGCTTCCTGTCCAAGGGCCGCCCGACCCGGGTCACCGTGGTCGACCAGTATCTCGACACGGCCGCCGGCGCCCTCAGGGCGGCCGGCTATGTCGCCCGCATCAGGAGCGATGGCGGGTCCGCCACCCTGACCGTCAAGTCGACGGCCGAGCCGACCGGCGCGGGCGCCATCCATCGCCGGCTGGAGCTCGAGGGTCCGGCCGGACCGGAACTGGAGCCAAACGCCTGGCCGGCGTCGGCGGCCCGCACCCTCCTCCTCGAAACGTCGGGGGGCGCCCCGCTCGTCGAGCTCGTCAGCATTCGGCAGGATCGTCGCAAGCGAATCCTCGAGCGAAACGGCACGGCCGTGGAGCTCAGCCTCGACGACGTGGCGGCGCTCCGCGACGGGGCGGTCGTGGCGACCTTCGTCGAGCTGGAGGTCGAGCTGCTGCGCGGCGACGAGGCGGATCTCGCCCGCCTCGACGCGCGCTTCACGGCCGATCCGGACCTCGCGCCGGCCCGCGGCTCCAAGCTCCAGTCGGCCCTCGACGCGGTGGCGAAATCGCGCGAGATGGACGCAGCGGACGCTCCTTCGGCCCCGGCCGGGGCCCGGAAACGGCCCGCCGGTGGGAAGCCACGAACTCGCCCGTCCGAGCCTGCTTCGGAGCCCAGGTCCGAGCCTGCGTCCGAGCCTGCGTCCGAGCCGCCGTCCAACTCGGCGTCCAAACCTGCGTCCAAGCCGGCGTCCGCGCCAAAGCCGGCATCTCGGCCGGCATCCCAGTCCGCTCCGTCGAAGGCCGGACCGCCGAAGCTCGGCGGGGCCAGGAACCCGGGCGTGGTCGGCGACGACACGATCGCCGAGGCAGGTCGCAAGGTGCTCCGCTTCCACCTTGCCAGGATGATCGCCCGCGAGGCAGGGACGCGCGAGGGCGTTGATCCGGAGGCGCATCTTCGGCGAAGGATTCCGGAGCGGCAGGACGCGCCCGCACCGGACCCACATCCGGGAGGTCGCCCGGCGGCTGGGGGCCGTCCGGGACCTCGACGTCCTGCTCGCCGGCCTCGAGGCCGACCGCGCCCAGCTGCCCGAGGCGGAAGGACGGGGGCTGGAGCCGTTGGCTGAGGCCTGGCGCACGGCCCGCGACGAGGCGCGGACGCTGCTCGTCCGCGAGCTCGACTCGGCTCGACACCGGCGCTGGCTGGGGGAGTACGCCGAGTTTGCCCGCAGCGAGGGACAGGGCGCCAGGGTCGTCGAGGGCGCCACGCCGAACCGGGTTCGGGACACCGCCCCGTCACGCATCCTGGCGGCCCACGAGCAGGTCCGCGCCTATGAGGCGGTGCTCCGCACGGCCGACGTCCCGATGCTCCACGAGCTCCGGATCGCGGCCAAGTGGCTGCGCTACTCGATCGAGTTCGTGCGTGAGCCGCTCGGCCCGGACGCGGAGCCGCTCATCGCCCGCGTGACCGCCCTCCAGGACCACCTCGGGTTGCTCCACGACGCCGACGTCGCCGCGGGGCAGGCGCGGGCCTTCGCAGCGGCGCATCGCGGCTCGCTGCGGGACGAGGAGGTCGCCGCGATCGAGCGCTATGCGGCCCGCAACGAGGAGCGGCGGGCGGCGCTGGTCGGGTCGGTCGGACCGGCCTGGCGGGCCGTCGCCGGGCTTGGGTTCCGACGACGCCTGGGACGGGTCCTGGCCGGTCTTTGAGCCCGGCGAGCGCCTGAACGCTGGCCGGCCGCCACGTCGGGGGCTCCCCGCGCCCTGACGGGCCTGTGCGCCCTACACCTAGCCGAACCAGCCGTGAGCAAGCTCCTCGAGGTGGTCCCGCCAGGCCTCGCCCGCCCGATCGGCAGCGATGATCGCGCCCTCGCGGATGCCGGTGTCGACGACACGCCCCGTGTCCTTCTCGACGCGGTCCAGGATGGCCTCGATGATCGCGGCGCCCGCCGCGAGCAGGCGGATGCGCGCCTCGCGCAGGCCGTAGGTCACGGCCAGCAGCTCCGATGGCCCGCCCATGACGAGCTCGCGGGCCAGGGCCAGGTCGTCGCGGGTCAGGTGGTCGTCGCGGTCCGGGTCGCCGGCCCGGCGCAGTAGCTTGAGCAGGTTCGTCGCCGTGCCGCCCACGAACACGACCTCATCGGGACGGCTCACGGGGCTCCAGTCGAAGGCCTCGTCGGCCGCCCGACGCAGCTGCTCGACGTGCTCGGGCAAGGGCGGATCCGCATCCACCACCCGCCGCGTCAGCCGGCCCGCGCCGACCTGGACACCCGCCGCCCGGGCCGGCTGGCCCGGCCCGATCTCGACCATCTCGCTGGAGCCACCGCCGATGTCGACGACGAGGAGGCCGTGGCGGACCCGCCGCCCCGCGGTCAACCCGACGAGCGTGAGGAGCGCCTCCTCCTCGTGCTCGAGGACGGCGAGGGGGACGCGCGTCTGGGCCGACATTTCGGCCACGATCCGCGTCGCGTCGGCGAGGCGCCGGAGCGGCTCCGTGCCGATGACGATCGGGCTCGCCACGCCCATGAGCCGCGCCCGATCGACATAGCCGGCCACGGTCGCGGTCAGGGTTGCCCGACCCCCGGGGCCGAGGCTGCCCGGGCCGTCAACGGCCGCACCGAGACCGAGGAAGGTCGACTCGTCATCGAGGACCACCAGCCGGGCGCGCTCGGGTCGTGCGACGAGCATGTGGACCGAGGTGGAGCCGAGGTCGATGGCGGATCCCGGTCGATGTGGCACGCGCTTCGGCCTCAGCGCTTCGTGGGACGGATTGGCCTGATCTGACCGTCCTCAGGGGCCAGCGCGCGCGTCACATCCGACGGCCCCGCCTGCGCGGGCGCCGCCGGTGTCGATGCTGCTGAACCCGTGTCGATCGCCCGAACGACCATGCCGCACTCCTTGCAGGGTTGCCAATTCTCGTCCATGGCGGCCCGCCATGCCGGGCGCGTCTCGCTTGGCGTCGGCCGCCATCGCGCCCGTGGCGTGCAGCGCGGCCACCGTCTGGCGGCCACCGGAGGCGCCGCGACGGCGGCGTCATGACGGCGCAGAGACGCCATCGCAGAGACCGTTAACAAACGACATATGCCGCGTTGACCGGGGCCCCGGACGATCCGACATCGAGAGGTGCGCATCCGACGTGCTGCCATGAACGCCAACCAGGAGGTTCTATCGTGATACGAGGTTCGAGTCGCCTCGGTCTCGTCGCCGCCGCGGTCCTGCTCTCCGCCTGCTCCGGCGGAGGCACGTTGGGCACTCCCACGAGCCCCGCGTCCACCACCACGCCGACGGTCGCGGCCTCTGCCTCGGCCTTGGCCGGGCCGAGCGTCGGCGCGACGGCGGCCCCGATCGCCTATCGCTGCACGAAGGGCGATGGCCAGCTCAACGGTGCCGGCTCCACGTTCATCTTCCCGCTGCTCTCGAAGATGGGCGAGGACTACAACACCAGGTGCGGGGTCAAGCTCAACTACCAGTCGATCGGCTCCGGCGGCGGCGTGAAGGCCTGGACCGAGAACACGGTCGACTTCGGAGCCTCTGACGCCTTCCTCAAGGACGCCGAAATCCAGGCCGCGGCCGCGAAGGGCGAGCCCGTCGAGATCCCGGTCACGTTCGGCGCGGTGGTGGTGGCCTACAACCTCAGGGGCCTGGCCGCCCCGCTCAAGATGACGGCCGGTGTCATCGCCGGCATCTTCCTCGGCAAGATCACCAAGTGGAACGACGCGGCGATCGCGACCCAGAACCCGGGCGTCACGCTGCTCACCACCGACATCAGCGTCGTCCACCGGTCCGACGGGTCGGGCACGACGAGCATCTTCACCACCTACCTCACCAAGGTCAGCCCGGACTGGGTCACGACCGTCGGCGCCGGCGACCCCACCAAGAGCGCCGGCAAGACGGTCGAGTGGCCGACCGGCCTCGGCGCCAGCGGCAACGAGGGCGTCACCCAGGGCATCAACCAGACCGACGGCGGCGTGGGCTACATCGAGCTCGCGTACGCGCTGAAGAACAACATCCCGTTCGCCGACGTGCAGAACAAGGGCGGCGCGTTCATCACCCCGTCGCTCGATTCCGTGAAGGCCGCCGCGGACCTGCCGAGCTACCCGGCGGACCTCCGGTTCAACCTGGTCAACACCGACTCGCCGACGGGCTACCCGATCGCAGGCACGACCTGGGTCATCGTCTACAAGGACCTCTCCAAGGTCCTCAAGTCGGAGGACCGAGCCAAGTCCCTCGTCGACTTCCTGTGGTGGGCCATCCACGAGGGGCAGGGCGATGCCGCGCCGCTCTTCTACGGCTCGATCGCCAGCGGACTCCTTGCCCAGGACGAGGCGGCGGTCAAGTCGATCACGTGGGCGGGCGCCCCCCTGCTGCCCTGACCCTCGCCGCCGCACGTTCATCTACCTCCCTCGGGCGCCTTGTGCCGGGGGAGGTACTCCGTTGCATCTGATCGAGATACGATGACGGTCCACCGAGAAACACCCTCGAGCGAGTCCCTCGTCCGCCAGGATCTGCGGCGTGGGCGCCGGATCACCGGCGACACGCTCTTCCGTCTCGCCTGCGGCAGCGCTGTCGTCGTCGCCCTCGCCGTCATCGGGCTCATGGTCTACGACAGCGTGACGACGACCTTTCCCGTCGTTCGCCAGTTCGGGATCTGGGGATTCGTCACCGGCACCAGATGGGCCCCGTCGTTCGCCATCTACGGCGCCCTGCCGTTCATCTACGGGACCATCCTGACAAGCGTCATCGCCATCGTCCTGGCCGTCCCGATCGCCCTCGGCATCGCCCTGATGGTGACCGAGGTGCTGCCGGCGCGGCTCGCAGGTCCGGTCGCGATCCTGGTCGACCTCCTCGCCGCGGTGCCCTCCGTGGTCTGGGGCCTGTGGGGCCTGCTGGTCCTTGTGCCGTTTCTCCGCCCCATTGAGAAGGCGATCGCCGGCAGCGCCGGTCAGGTCATCCCATTCCTTGCACCACCGACCCCGGGTCCGAGCTACTTCGCCGCCGGCGTCATCGTTGCCTTCATGATCATCCCGATCATCGCCGCAGTCACCAGGGAGGTGTTCGCGGCCACACCGCGTCTCCAGCGCGAAGCCGTCCTGGCCCTCGGTGGGACCCGCTGGGACGTCATTCGCGACGTGGTCATCCCGATCGGCCGGACGGGCCTCCTCGCCGCGGTGATCCTCGGCCTCGGTCGAGCGATCGGCGAGACGATCGCGGTGACCCTCGTCATCGGCAACGCCCCGAAGATCGCGGCCTCGATCTTCGCTCCCGGATTCACCCTGGCCAGCGTCATTGCCAACGAGTTCAATGAGGCCACCGAAACCCTCCACCCCGAGGCGCTCATCAGCCTGGGCGTGGTGCTTCTCGCGATCGCGGTGCTCATCAACGGGGTTGGTCTCCTGATCCGTCGGCGATTCGAGCTGGCAGCGGGCCGTGCACGCTGACCCCGGACTCCTCTTCCGGCCGACCAGCCGACAGCGACGCCTCAAGGGCCGGCTGGTCGTCGTCCTGGCGGCCTCGGCGCTGCTGCTCGCGCTCGTGCCACTGGCCGTCGTCGGCTGGTACATCGTGAGCCGTGGAATCGGGGTGATCCGCCCCGAATTCTTCGTCCAGGACCCGCCGGGTGACCTGAGCCAGCTCGGCGGCGGGATCCGGAATGCCGTGGTCGGAACCCTGCAGATGACGGGCCTGGCGGCACTGATCGCCGTCCCGCTCGGGCTCCTCATCGCCGTCCCTCGCGGTGATCATGCTGCCGATCATCGTGATCTCGACCGAGGAGATGCTGCGCCTGACACCCCGCCCGGTCGCCGAAGGCGTCCGGGCCCTGGGCCTCAGCCGCTGGCGCTCCTTCTCCTCCGTCCTTCTGCCATCGGCGCTGTCCGGCATCTTCACCGGCGTGCTGCTCGCCGTCTCCCGGGCGATCGGCGAGACGGCACCGCTGATCTTCACCGCCCTCGGCAACAACTTCTTCAGCCTCGACATGGGCGAGCCGCTCCAGGGCCTGCCGCTGCTCATCTACCGCAACGCGCTCAACTCGGCGTACCCGGCAGCGCGCGATCGGGCGTTCGGCGCGGCGCTGGTGCTCGTGGCCATGGTCCTGATCTTCAATCTGCTGGGACGGTGGCTCGTCGCGCGCCGGCGTCCGGGCCGCTGACATGAGTGAGATGCTTGGGAGCAATGGAGTGCAGATACAACTCGAGGCGCCGCCTCTCGCGTATGTTCGGCCCACCGAGGACCCCGGAACGATGAACGGACCGGAGGACGTCGCGATCCAGATCACCGACCTCGACGCCTTCTACGGGAAGCGCAGGGTCGTCCGGGACGTGTCGCTGGGCGTCCGGAGGAACGCCATCACGGCGATCATCGGACCCTCGGGCAGCGGCAAGTCGACCCTCCTCCGGTGCATGGATCGCATGCACGAGATCATCCCCGGTGCCCGGGTCACCGGCACGATCTCCTATCGAGGCACTGACATCTACGGTCCGGATGTCGATCCGGCCGCGGTTCGGCGATCGATCGGGATGGTCTTCCAGCAGCCGAACCCCTTCCCGACGATGTCGATCGCCGACAACGTCGCCGCGCCGGCCCGGTTCAACGGCCTCGTACGGGGCCGGCAGGCGGAGCGCGACCTCGTCGAACGATGCCTCAGCCAGGCGGCCCTCTGGGACGAGGTCAAGGACAAGCTGAGCCACGGGGGCACATCCCTGTCGGGAGGGCAGCAGCAGAGGCTCTGCATCGCCCGATCGCTGGCCCTGGAACCGGACGTGCTCCTGATGGATGAGCCCTGCTCGGCGCTCGATCCGGTTGCCACGCTCCAGGTGGAGCAGCTCATGTTCGATCTCAAGTCGAGGTACACGATCGTCATCGTGACCCACAACATGCAGCAGGCGTCCCGGGTCAGCGACCGGACGGCATTCCTCACGATGGGCGAAGATCGGGCGGGCTTCCTGGTGGAGGAAGGTCCCACGGTCAACGTCTTCACGGCACCCAGGGAGCAGCTGACCGAGGATTACATCTCCGGACGATTCGGATGAGCGCCGCTGGAGGACCCCGATGACAGACGATGACCGGCCCGTCGGCCAGGACGTGAACCAACAGGCGGACCGAATCCTCGCCGAGTCACCACGAGCCATGACCCCGACGGGCAGCCACACGCCGCGCGAGATCCTCGACCGCGAGATGCAGGAGATCAAGGACGACATCCTGCGGATGGGGTCGCTCGTGGAGGAAGCGATCCGCAGCGCCCTTGCCGCGCTCGTGGCCCACGACGCCGCCGGGGCGACGGAGGTGATCGTCGCGGACCAGCGTATCAATGCGATGCAGCGCCGGGTCAACGAGCTGGTGACCCGGACGATCGCGACGCAAGGGCCGGTGGCGCGAGACCTCCGCTTCCTCCTGGCCCTCGACCACGTCGGCTATGAGCTCGAGCGGATGGGTGACCATGCCGCATCGGTTGCCAAGCAGGTTCGAAAGCTCGCTCCGGAGCCTCCCCTCAAGCGGTACGTCGACCTGCCCCGGATGGGCGAGTTGGCGTCCAGCCTTGTCGGCGGCATCCTGCGGGCACTCGTCGACATCGACGTCGACCTCGCCCGATCCATCGCGGCCCGCGACGACGAGATCGACGCGCTCTACCACCGCACGTTCGACGAGGTCGTCGCCCTGATGCGAGCCGACCCGGCGAACGTGGAGCGAGGGACGAGGATCCTGTTCTCCGCCCATTACCTCGAGCGGATCGGCGATCGCGTCACGAACATCGCGGAGGACGTCCTCTTCCTCGCCAGCGGCGAGATCGAGGACCTCAACCCGTGAGCGGCAACCCAATCCGCGTGCTCG
>JACQEH010000122.1 GCA_016200675.1 Chloroflexota bacterium
AAGGTCACCGACGCGGTCAAGCAGGCCTTCGCCGAGGAGAGCGCCGCCCGCTCGCAGCTGCCGCCCGACACGCGCGGACTGGTCGTGATCATCGCCGACATCGGCCGGGGCGGGCTCAACCAGGCCGTGATCGCCATCGAGCAGGCCCGCGTCCGCCTCGACCTGGCCCTGGAGGCCCTCACCTCCGCCCGGGCACCGGATCACGTGGCCGGCTGACGTGGCCGGCTGACGTACACTCGCGCCATTCAACCAACGGGCCCACCGATCGCGCGTCGTGCGGCCCCGATCCCGGAGGGACTGGATTCGTGCAGCTGCGCGTCGTCACCGATCAACCATGGGTCGTACCGGCCGACCTTCTCGTCGTGCCCATCGCCGGGGAGCCGGCCTGGGACGGGCCGCTGGGCGAGATCGATCGCCGGGCCAACGGCGAGCTCCAGGCCCTCCACGCCTTCGGCGAGCTCCGGGCCAAGCGCTTCACCTCGTCGCTGGCCGCGTCGGGCGCCGTCAAGGCCTCGCGGATCCTCACCGTCAGCGTGGGCGATCCCGTCGACCTCGACCGCGAGACGGTGGTCCACTTCGCCGCGGCCGCCGCGCACCGGCTGTCAGGACGCGTGACCAGCTCCATGGCGGTCTGGCTCGAGCCGCTGACCACGCTCGCGGGCGGCGCCGAGGCGGTCGCCATGCTCGTCGCCCGGGGTGTCGTCGAGGGCGGCTACGACCCGGCCACGATCTATCGCGAGAACGTGAAGACCGCCCCGCCGATCCTCGATGAGCTGATCCTCATCGCGCCGGCCGGCGCCGACGTGGCGGGCCTGACCGCGGCCGCGGTGCGCGGCCAGGTCATCGGCGAAGGCGCCAACCTCGCCCGGACGCTCGCCAACCGGTCGTCCAACGACGTCAGCCCGGAGGTCCTCGCCGAGGAGGCCTGGGGCGTGGCCGAGAAGCACGGCCTGTGGATCGACGTCATCGGCCCCGAGAAGGCGACCGAGCTCGGGATGGGCATGTTCATGGCGGTCGGCCAGGGGAGTGACAACCCGCCCCGGATGATCGTCATGCGCTCCGGCAAGAAGGCCGAGAAGGACGCTGCGGGACGCCACCTGGCGATCATCGGCAAAGGCGTCTGCTTCGACTCCGGCGGCATCAGCATCAAGCCGTCCGACCGGATGGAAGAGATGAAGATGGACAAGACCGGTGCCTGCACCGTGATCGCGGCCATTGCCACCGTGGCCCGTCTCGCGCCCGGCACGCCCCTCCTGGCCCTCGCCCCGGCCGTCGAGAACATGCCCGGTCCGCATTCGACCCGGCCCGGCGACATCGTCAAGGCCCTCAACGGCAAGTGGGTCGACATCATCAATACCGATGCCGAGGGCCGCCTGATCCTCGGCGACGCCATGACCTACGCCGAGCGCCTCGGCGCGACCCACCTGGTGGACGTGGCGACCCTGACCGGCGCCGTGGCCAGGGCGCTGGGCGACATGGTCACGGGCGCCTTCGGCAACGATCAGGCCTGGACGGACAGCGTCCTCGAGGCCGGCGCGAGCGCCGGCGAGCGCTTCTGGCAGCTGCCGCTCGTGGACGACTACCTCCAGGACATGGAGTCGTGGTACGGCGACATCACCAACAGCAGCGGCGCGGACGGCAGCCTCGTGAAGAGCGGCCTCTTCCTCCGCGAGTTCGCGACGAAGCCATGGGTCCACCTCGACATCGCCGGCACCGGCTACTACCGGAAGACCAAGCCGTTCGCGGCCCGCGGTGCATCGGGCGCCTCGCATGCCACCCTCGTCGAGCTCGCGCTCGCCGGGGCGCAGCCGGCCTGACCGCGCCGCCGCCGTCCGCATGAGCCCGCTCGTCCTGGCGGCCGCGGTCGCGGGGGCAGCCTGGGGGCTGGTCGCCGACCGCATCGGTGCCCGCTGGCCGACCCACGAGGACGGCTCGATCCGGGCGGTTGACTGGCGAACGGCGGCGGTCGCAACGATGGGCGCGATCGCGCCCGCGCTGCTGGCCCTGCGCTACGGCGACGACCTCCGGTCTTTCGCCTTCCTCGGCGTCCTGGTGGTGGCCCTGATCCTCCTCTTCGCGACGGACCTCGACCAGCGACTCCTGCCGGACGTCGTCACTTTCCCCATCGCCGCCTACGCCCTCGTGGGCTTCGTGGGCGGCGTCGGGCCCATCGTCCGTTCTCCTGGCGACCTGCTCGTGGCCGCGTTGGCCGCGATCGGGATCCCGCTGATCCTGTTCGCCATGGCGATCCCGTTCGGGGCCGGGGCCATCGGGATCGGCGACCTCAAGCTGCTCTTCGGCGTGGGGCTCCTCGTCGGCGCCCAGCGCCTGGTCGCGACGGTGATCGTGGGCGCTATCGCAGCCGCCATCGGAATCCTCGTCCTGCTCGCCCTGCGCCGGATCAGCCTCAAGAGCTACGTCCCGTACGGGCCGTTCCTGATCATCGGAGCGGTCTGGGCGGTGACGGTCTCGCGGGGGCTGTAGCCGGAGTTCGTCGCGCCCGCGGGGATCCTCGCGGGACGCCGCGCCTACTCCCGGATGCCGGCGAGGCATCAGATCGAGGATGGCCACGTTCGTCCGAAGGACCAGAACGACGGATCTGGCGGTCGGCCACGCTCGCTGCGAGCCCATTCCATGCCTCAGAGCGATTGCCCTGCGCGGACCCGAGCGACTGCCCTGCGCGCCGATCGTTGTGGGTCATCATGTCGAGCGCGACCACGCTCGACCCCGCCACCCGAGCGGCAGGACTCGCCGTCGGCCGCGCTCCCGCAACGCGACGTTGATTACTCAGAGCGATCGCGCCGCGACCCGAGACCGCGCCATGAGCGCACGCCGGGTCGTCGGCCCCGCCGCGGTGATCCCTGCGAGTCATTAGATCGAGGGCGACCACGCTCGACCCTGCCGTCGGAACCACGGGTTTCGCCGTGCGCCACGCTCACGGAGCACGAGATCGATGGCTCGGAGCAAAAGCACCGCGACACCGCCCTACCCCATCAGCGCGTGGCGGGTTGCGGGCCCCGGGGTGCGCCACCGAGGCCTTCCGGCCCGACGATCCCCGGGGCGGGCGGCTGACGGGGTGGAGTATCATCCGGGCACTGCCGGTAGTCGTTCCTACGTGGTGCCCAACGTAGAGCGGCGTTCTCACCCGGCGAGCGAAGCCGCCCGCGACGGAATCCGCGCCGGAGATCGCCCGCACGATGACGACGCCCCCCGATGCGCCACTCCACGCCTGACGCCCGAGGCTGGTCGCGCCCGAGCCGCCGGCTCCCCGGCCGGGGCCTGCTGCTGTTCTTCGCCCTGATCGCGATCCTCGGCGGCGCC
>JACQEH010000123.1 GCA_016200675.1 Chloroflexota bacterium
CAGCGCCGCTCATCCGAGAAAAGCTGCTCGATCGGCGCGGTGGCGTACACCTCGCGACCGCAGGTCCGGCAGATGATCCGTGGCATGTGATCCCTCAGCGTGGAGCGTCGACGGGAAGGGTACCCGTCGTCGCGGCGGTCCGCGCCCGACCAGCAGGACGCGGCGCGGGCGCTGCCCCGAGCGGGGGCCTCAGGCCGGCGCGGGCCGGCGCACGCGACGGAGCGTCCGGGCTCGGCCCTTCTGCTCGGCCGGCGCTCCGGGAGCCTGGTCACCGGCCGGTGCGCCCGCCGGATGGGCCACGGCGCCAGCGGCCTGAGCGGTGGAACTCTTCCCACCATCTAGTTTCCCTTCGCCGCCTCGACAGGGCCGATCGGTCTCGGCAGCCACCTTGTGGTGGCCCGGCGCGCCCTCGACGGTGCCGGGGCACGGTGGGAGCAGGCGCGCGGTCTTCATGACCGGGGGCGAGGTGGGCGGAGCCTTGGTGGGTGGCGCGGTCGTGGGGCGCACGAGCGGTGGGGCCGTCGTCGGGCTGACCACTTGTGGGGCCGTTGTCGGGATGACGGCGGGTGGGGCGGCCGTCGGACCGGGAACCTCACCGGTCACGACGGCGGGCGATGCCGCGGGGGCAGACTCGGCCGGCGATGGTTCCGTCGGCGATGGTTCGGCCGTCGGGAGAGCCGTGGTCGGTCCCGGAGCTGTCGAGGGACCGGCGGGCGGGGCGGTGGGGACGGGCGACCCGACGGCCACTGGTCCCGGCGTGCGTGCCGGCGACGCGGTCCCCACGACCGTCTGGGGAGTGATTCCTGCGGAGCCCGCGAGGCCGAAGGCAGCGATTGCGAGGACCAGGTTCACCGCGCCGAGGGCGATGACCAGGCGGAGCCGCTGGGCGACGGTCAATGCGTGATCCCCAGGTGTGTCGACGGGTCTCCCGATGAGCGGAGTGCGCGGCCCGATGCTAGCAGGATCGGGACACTCGCCGCCCGGCCGGCAGATCGTGGGCCGTCGTCACCCGAGGGCAACGCTCCGGAGCGCTTCGTAGCGTGCTGGTCCATGCCCCAGGTGGCTCCGGAAGAGGACGATCCGGTCGGCCTCGAAGGCCAGGTCGAGCTCCGCGGCCGCCGCCACGAGCCGTTGCCCGGCCTCGGCCCCGGCGTGGACCCCGTCCGTCCTGGCAATCGTCAGGTGCGGTCGGAAGGGCCGCTCGTCGGGCGGCCAGCCGGCGGCGGTGAGGGCCGACGTCAACGATGCCGAGAGGCGGCCGAGCTCTTCGGCGCCGGCGCGGATCCCCAGCCACAGCGCCCGTGGCCGGCCGGCGTCGGGAAAGGCACCGGCGCTGCCCAGCCGGACCTCGAAGGGGCCCCCCACGGCGCCGGCTGCCACGGCCACCGCGTCACCGACGCCCGCGACGCGATCCGGGGCCGTCGGACCCAGGAAGCGCAGGGTCACGTGGAGGCCTTCCATCTGGACCCACCGCACGCGCCCGCCCTCGGCCCCCAGGCCCTCCCGGACCTCGGCGACGAGGGCGCCGACGCGGGCGGCCACGGTGGCGGCGATCGGGACCGCCACGAAGAGACGAGGATGGCCGGGCGGATCAGACGGTGGCCGGCCCCGAAAGGCCGGTCGGTCGCCGCTTTCCGCGCGGTCGTGATTGGAAGCGCTCATTCCCGGTGGGCCGCGAGCTCTCGCTCCCAGGTGGATCGGTCGATCCGCAGGATCTCGTGGGCTCGATCCCGTTCGCGCCAGCCGAGGACCTCGACCGTCTTGTCCTCGAGCAGCTTGTAGGTCTCGAAGAAGTGCTCGATCTCCACGAGCCGATGGGGCCGCATCTGCTCGAGGCGCTCGATGTGGGCCTGGTGCGGGTCACCCTCGGCGACGCACAGGACCTTGAAGTCGGCGCCCTTCTCGTCCTGCATCTCGAGGACCCCGATCGGCCGAGCCCAGACGCGGCAGCCCGTGAACGTCGGCTCGTCGATGATGAGGAGGGCATCGGTGTGGTCCCCGTCATCGGCGCGGGTGCCCTCGATGAAGCCGTAGTCGAAGTTGTAGAAGACCGCCGACGACAGGACGCGATCGAGGCGGAAGACCCCGGACCGCTCGTCGTACTCGTACTTGTTGCGACTCCCACCAGGGATCTCGACCACGACCTCGATCACTTCGGGGAACTCGGCGTCGGAGTGCATGCCCGGACTCTACCCCGGTCCGCGGCCGGGGACGTCGAGCGGCCCTCCTGCCCGCTCAACGGAGGTCGACAGGCGACAACGCCGCGCTGGCCCGCGTCAGGATTCCGCCGCCTCGGTCGAGGTCGGCGCAAGGCGGAGCCGAGGACCGGAGCGAGCGCGCTCAAACGCGCGTGAGCGAGGACCGCAGGCGACAACGCCGCGATGGCCCGACCCAGGCGGCGGTCAGTCGTTGTAGAGGCGTTCTTCGATGAGCTTTTCCTGCACCGTCCGTCCGTTCGGGTCGAAGCAGGAGTACTCGAAGTGCTTCTCGAACTCGAGGTCGACGTTGTCCTGGCCGCCGCGATTCTTCTCGACCGACACGATCACCCAGTCGCGGAAGCGCTGCGCCTGGTACGGGTTGAACTCGATGTTGACCTTGGCGACGATGTGGTATTTCTCGTTGAGGATGAGGATGATGTCGGCCTCGTAGTTGATCGCCGACGAGCCGCGGAGGTGGAAGTTCCGCAGCCGCGACGCCTTGA
>JACQEH010000124.1 GCA_016200675.1 Chloroflexota bacterium
AAGAAGGTCTGCGTGGCCATCGATTCTCCGGAACGTCGGGCGTTCGACCCGACCGCTCAGATCAGCTGAGGCTGAGGTCCACGTTCGGGACGTTCGCGGCCTCGGGCTCGGCGTCGAAGAAATCGCGCTTGGTGAAGCCGAACATGCTGGCGAAGGCCACCGCCGGGAAGGTCTGGAGCGACGTGTTGTACTCGAGGACCGTGGCGTTGTAGTGCTGGCGGCTGAACGAGATCTGGTTCTCGGTGGTCGTCAGCTCCTCCTGCAGGGACAAGACGTTCTGGTTTGCCTTGAGGTCGGGGTAATTCTCGACGACCGCGAAGAGCGAGCGAAGGGTCGAGGTCAGAGCGTTCTCTGCCTGCGCCTGGGCGGCCACGCCCTGGGCGCCGGCGGACACGGCGTTGGCGCGGGCCTCGGTGACCTGCGTCAGGACCTTCTGCTCGAACCCCATGTAGCCCTTCACGGCGTTGACCAGGTTCGGGATCAGGTCGTGCCGGCGCTTGAGCTGGACCTCGATCTGGGCGAGGGCCTCGTCGACGCGGTTCCGGCGTCCGACCAGCCCGTTGTAGAGGCCGACCACGAACAGGACGAGGACGACGATGATGGCGATGACGATGAGCGTTCCGGGCATCGATACTCCAACGTGAGACGAGGATCCGGGTGCACACCCGGGGCCCCGTGTGCCTCCAGTCTAGCAGGGCCTCGAACGGATCTCGACCGTGGTACGGGCGTGCCGGGGCAACCCACTCCCTGACTGGCTCGACCCGGCCGGGCATGTCTGGCAGGCAGGGATTCCTGCGCCGGCGCGCGCTGCGTTCTCACTCGACACCATCCGGGCATGGTTCGGCGCCTGACGGTCACGACAACGTGGTGCGGGCGACGGGCCCCGGAGGTTCCACGCCGGACACGGCCGCCCCGGACACGAATCCGCGACTGGTGGGCAGGCCCCTGACGGCGCCCCGTTCCATGGCCGCGGGGCGACGTGGCGAAGCTGGCGATGGTGGGCGGTGAGGGATTCGAACCCCCGGCATCCTCGGTGTAAACGAGGCGCTCTGACCAGCTGAGCTAACCGCCCGAGGCCGCAGCGTACCGCAGAGGCGCCCGCGCGAGCACCGCAGCGAGCGCGCTCAGACGCGCATGGAGCGAGGAGCGCCGCCGATAACGCCGCGATCGAGCCGGGCGTGCGTCGGCGTGCCCGTCGCTCAGCCGGCTCGAGCGCAAGGCGGAGGAAAGCACCGCAGCGAGCGCGCTCAAACGGGCATGAGCGGCGGGACCGCACGCGAAAACGCCGCGATGGCCGACAAGCGGGGGGAGCGCCCGGACGCCCAGGTGGGCTCAGCGCAAGGCGGAGCGGAGCACCGGAGCGAGCGGACTCATACGTCCCGCGAGCGAGGAGCGCACGCGACAACGCCGCGATGGGCCCGGATGGGCGACGGGGAGTGGTGCCCAGGCCGGGACTTGAACCCGGATGAGTTGCCTCATACGCCCCTCAAACGTACGCGTATACCAATTCCGCCACCTGGGCATCAGGTGCTGTGCCGAGCTGTCGAGAGATCCGGGAGGGACTTACCGAGGAGGTGGTACCGAGGAAGGGAGTTGAACCCATACGCCCTTGCGGGCACTAGCTCCTGAAGCTAGCGCGTCTGCCAATTTCGCCACCTCGGCGTGGATCTCCGAACCGGAAAGCGAGGTCACCGGCCGTCGGCGAGGCGCCATGTTAGCACATCCCAAAATCGGTCCCCGGGACCCCCGACGGGCCGCGGAACGGGTCCGGTGAGGGTCGACTTGACGACGACGAGGACATCCCGGAAGGCGATGGGAAGGACGAAGGTGCCCGCCACCAGCTTCGCCTGGAGGGCCACGTAGGCGGCCTTCCGTGCCTCGTCCGTGCCTGGCGCCCTGGCCTTCACGAGGAGCTGGTCGAGGCCGGGATCCTGGATCCCGCTAAAGTTCGAGCCGGTCGCCGACGCCTGGGTCGACGCCAGCAGCGGATAGAGGTCGGGATCGAGGCCGATGGTCGTGCCCGTCACGGCCGCGCTGAAGTTCCCGGTCTGGAGACGCTGGCCGACGAGGTCGGCGCCGCTGAGGGCAGTGCGCGCGACGTCGAGCCCGATCGCCCGCCAGTCGGCGGCCACGGCGTCGGCCACGGCGTAGGCCGCGGGGTTGGCCGTGGCCTCGGGGCTGAGGAGCTCGATGGTCAGGGCCGACGTGGCCCCCTTCGGAATCCAGCCGCCATTGGGACCCTGCTTCCAGCCCGCCGCCACGAGCTTCTTGGCGGCGTCGGCGACGTCGAACGGCACGGGCTTGCTCGTCGCTGGATCGAACGCCCAGCTCGAGGGAGGGATCAGCGAATCAGCACGCGAGGCCATGCCGCCGACGGCCGTCGCAACGATCGCGTCCCGGTCGATGGCCTCGAGCAGGGCGATGCGGACCGCCGGATCCCGGAACTCCGGGTGCGTCGAGCGAACATTGAGGGTGACCGCCAGGAGCGTCGTGCCTGGATAGCGAAGGATCCGCGAACCAGGCGCCCCCGACATTCGGGTCGCGACGTCGGCCGGCAGCCCGGCCGCGCCCGAGAGCTCGCCGCGGCTCCAGGCGCCGGACAGAGCGTCGCCGTCGGTGAAGAAGCGGAACTCGATGCCATCGAGAAACGGCACGGGCCCGCCCGATCGGGGGGTCGGCGCCGCGGTGGCGACTGAGTCCGTGGGCGGCGGTGACGCGGCGAGGATGCTCGCGTCCGGCGAGGCCACCGCCTCGAAGGTGGCCGGCAGCAGCAGCGCGCGCCGATCGTCGAGGGCGGCCAGGCGGAAGGCGCCCGACCCGACGGGATGCCGCCCGAAGGCATCGGCCGGAAGGTCCGCCGGGGCGAACGTACCCAGGAGGTGCGCCGGGGCGATCGGCTGGGTCGCCGCCTGCAGGAAGCCTCCGAGCGGTGTCGCGAGGGTGAGGGTGACAGTCAGCGGGTCGTCGGCCGTTGCCGTGACCTCGCGCCAGGACGTGGCGCCGGGGCCCGTGTAGCCCGAATCGCTGAGGGCGCCGATGGTGAAGGCCACGTCTTCCGAGGTGATGGGGACGCCGTCCTGCCACCGCAGCCCCGGCCGGAGATGGAAGGTCCAGGACGTCCCCGTCGGGTCGACCTCCCAGCTCGAGGCGAGATCCCCGATGAGCGTGTCATCCGGCCCGAGGCGGACGAGGCCCCGGAAGAGGAGCGCTGTGATCGCGCGCTCGGCGGCGGTCTGGGCGCTGAAGGGGCTGACGGATGTGGCCGACCCGACGACCCCTTCGACGTAGATGTGGCTGGGCGGCAGGCTGCCGGTCGGCGAGGCGGCCGGGCCCGACGGGAGGAGCGAGGGCGCGACGACGGCGCCGGTCAGCCCGATGAGGACGAGGGAGAGGATGCCGATGACCGCGCGGTCGCGGAGATGCATCGCCGATCAGCCTGCGAACGGCCGCCGAGGCGGCCCGCTACGCCCCGGTCTTGTCGAGGAGGTAGGCGGCCATCGCGAAGAGCACGAAGAGGACAAGCAGCGCGATCGTGAACTGCCAGAGGCGGCGTTCGATGCCCCGGCGGCTCCGGTAGACCGCGGAATCGCCGCCGAAGGCCCCGGACAGGCCGGCACCTCGCGCCTGCAGCAGGACCGACAGGACGAGGGCGACCGAGACGATCAGCTGGCCCACGGCCAGGACGGGATTCACGCGCGATGACCTCCAGATGCGACGGCGTCGGATCGTAGCACAGGGTGGCGGAGGGTCACGGTCGGATCAGCGATGGATCAGGGAGTGCCCCGTGATGCCCTCCCAGGGTTCCAGCCCGGACAGCTCCAGCAGGGTCGGGGCAACGTCGGCCAGGACGCCGTCGGCGAGCGAGACGCCCGCGACCGACCGACCGGCGAGCAGGAGCGGCACCGGGTTCAGGGAGTGGGCCGTGACGGGGCGGCCGTTCTCGTCACGCATGTCGTCGGCGTTGCCGTGATCAGCCGTGATGGCCAGGATTGCGCCGGGACCCGTCGGGTCCGCGGCCTCGACGCCGGCGATGGCCTCGGCGACTCGGGCGATGCACCCGTCGAGCGTCTCAAGGGCGGCCACCGTCGCCTCCCAGACGCCGGTATGGCCGACCATGTCGGCGTTGGCGTAGTTGGCGACGATCACGTCGTAGGAGCCGCCTCGGATCGCGGCCACGAGCTCGTCGGTGACGCCGGCAGCGCTCATCGAGGGCTGGAGGTCATAGGTCGCGACCTTGGGACTGGGAACGAGAATCCGGTCCTCACCGGGATGGGGCGCCTCGCGCCCGCCGTTGAAGAAGTACGTGACGTGGGCGTACTTCTCGGTCTCGGCGAGGTGGAGCTGCCGCCAGCCGGCTTCCGCCCAGGCGTCGGCAAGCGAGCGCGCGACCTCCGGCGGGAAGGCGACGGCGACGGGCAGGCCGGCCTCGTATTCGGTCATGGTCGTCACGGCGAGCTCGCGCGGGGCCGGCCGACCGTCGGGCGCGGCCCGGTCGAAGCCGCTGAACGTCGGGTCGGCCAGGGCGTGGGTCAGCTGCCGCGCGCGGTCGGCCCGGAAGTTGGCGTGCACGATGGGCTCGCCGTCGCGCAGCCCGCCGTCGACGCCGTCGATGACGGTCGGCTTGACGAACTCGTCGTTCTCGCCGCGGGCGTAGGCCGCCTCGATCGCGGTGACCGCGCCGGGCGCCCGCTCCCCCACGCCGTGGACGATCGCGTCGTAGCCGAGCTCGGTGCGCTCCCAGCGCTTGTCGCGGTCCATGGCGAAGTAGCGCCCGCCGACCGAGGCCACCCGGGCGTCGGGGTGGGCGGTGGCGAGGCGGCCCTCGAGGTCGGCCATGAAGGCGAGGGCCGAGCGGGGCGGCGTGTCCCGCCCGTCGAGGAGGGCGTGCAGGCGGACCGACGGCACGCCTCGCCGCGCCGCGAGCTCGGCGAGGGCGACGATATGGCGGTCGTTGGCGTGGACCCCACCCGGCCCGATGAGGCCGACGATCGACAGGCGCCCCGTCGTGGCGACGGCCCGCTGGCACGCGGCGACGAGCGCGGGCCGCTCGAAGAACGAGCCGTCGGCGATGGCCGCGTCGATTCGTGGCAGGTCCTGCAGGACGGGCCGGCCGGCGCCCAGGTTGAGGTGGCCGACCTCGGAGTTGCCCATCTGTCCCATCGGCAGCCCGACGTCGCCTTCCGAGGCCCCCAGCGTGGCCTCCGGCCAGGCCGCGCGGAGCGCCCGCCAGGCTGGCATCCGGGCGGCGACGATGGCGTCGCCGGCCGCGTCGCGGCCGATGCCGAAGCCGTCGAGGATGACGAGGACGATGGGGCGCGGGCGATCGCCCATCAGCCCGTAGTGGCGTGCGCCGCGCGGGCCGCCGCCGTCGTGCCGGCCCGGGCGACGATGCCGGCCATCTCGTCGGCCTTGAGCGAGGCGCCGCCGACGAGCGCGCCGTCCAGGCCCGGCTCGGCCAGGAACTCGTCGATGTTGGCAGAGGTCACCGAGCCCCCGTAGAGGATCGGCACCGCCGCACCCTCGATGCCGAGGTCGTCGAGCGTCCGGCGGATCGCCGCGGCCATGGCCGCGGCGTCCGAGCCCCGCGCGTTGCGCCCCGTGCCGATCGCCCAGACCGGCTCATACGCGATGGTGAGCCACGGCAGGTCCGCGCCGGCGTCGTGGACGGGCGTCGGGATGGGCGCTCCTGCGAGCGCGCCGCGGAGCTGGCCCTCGACCACGTCGTCGGCCCGGCCCGCGTCACGGTCCGCCAGGACCTCGCCGACGCACAGGATCGGCCGGAGGCCGGCCGACCAGGCCCGGACGAGCTTGGCCGCGATCTGGGTGTCCGTCTCGCCCGCGTCGCGCCGCCGCTCCGAGTGGCCGATGATGACCCATGTCGCCAGGCCGGCCAGCATCGAGGCCGAGATCTCGCCGGTGTGGGCACCCGCGGCAGCATGGTGGACGTTCTGGGCTCCCACGAGGACGGGGCTTCCGTCCGGCGCGGACGATGCGTCGCCCGCGACGGCGTCGCCGACCGGCCCGAGGCAGACGAACGGTGGGCAGATGATCCGGACGACGCCGTCGACGCGGGTCCTCCCGGCGATGGTTCGGGCGAGCTCGCCGGCATCGGCCGGGGTCGTGTTCATCTTCCAGTTCGCGGCAACGATCACCCGGCGCATGGCCGAATCATGCCAGAGACGCCCTTGCCCCCTCAGTGCCGGACGGCTCGCCGTGGAGGGCCACCCGCTCGAGCCGCTCGAAGGCGCGTTGGACGCCCGAGCGGTGGAGCCCCAGCCGGGCGGCCAGGTCGGCGAGCGTGGCCTCCGGCGTCTCGACGCGGGCCTCGGCCACGACGCGGACGACGTGGGGCTGCTCGGCCAGCCGGCCGTCCCCGGCGAGGAGCTCGATCGCGGCCAGCTGCCGGCCGGCGGCGGCCACGGAGCGCTGCAGGTTGGCGGATTCGGCGTTGAGGACGCGGTTGAGCTCGCCCCGCAGCGTCCGCGATACCTGCCGCGCCTCGAGCTCCAGCAGAGCGGCACCGGCACCGATGCGGCGCAGGAAGAGGCCCACCGTCTCCGCGCTCTTCCAGGTCACGACGCCCCGGCCGCGCCGGATCCGCCACGAGGCGGGCATCCCCGCCGCCGTGATCCGGGCCGTGAGGCGTGGCGCGTCGTCCCGATCGACGACGAACTCGAGATGGGTGCGCCCGCCGGCCACGCTGAGCGAGCCCCGCGCCAGGAAGAGGCCCCGGAGGTAGGCCATCCGGCAGTGTTCCGCCGAGGCTGCCCAGTCGAACGCGCCAGTCGCCGGC
>JACQEH010000118.1 GCA_016200675.1 Chloroflexota bacterium
AGCTGCGCCTGTCGGGCCCCGCCCCGATCCTCGGCCCGCCGATCGGCTGGTTCTACGGCCGTGGATGGGCCCAAGGCCTCTGGAACCTGAAGGACCTGATGGAGACGGGGAAGCTGTAGTGACATCGGGCGTCTACGGCCTCCGCCGGCTTCGTGAGCCGGCCTTCCAGCGGCTGCTCCTGGTCCTCATCGCCGCCATCCTCGTCGCCTTCCGCCTGACCCAGTTCGCGATCTTCACCACCCAGATCCAGTGGGGCTACGACTTCTCGGCCTACTGGTCGGCGGCCGGGAACCTCCTCCATGGCCTCCCGATCTATGCGGCAGACCAGCTCGCGGGCCCGTACGCGCCCCAGCGGCAGTTCCTCTACCTGTACCCGCCGCCGCTGGCCGCGGCCGTGACGCCACTGGCGGTCCTCTTCCCCGGCGACTACCGCGCGGCGGCGTGGGTCTGGGCGGCGCTGGGCGTCGCGATCCTCGTCGTCGGGACGCTCGCGATGGGGCGTTCAATCGGGCTCCTCGAGCGGGTCCGCGCCGCGACCGGCCTCGGTCCGTGGATCCTGGTCATCGCCGTGCTCAGCTTCCCGCCGGTGGTCGGCGAGCTCGTCCTCGGCAACGTCCACATCCTCCTGTTCGGGCTGTTCGCGGTGGCCTGGCTCGGGATCCGGGAGGGTGACCGGCGCGGGGAGGCATGGGCCGGCATTGCCGTCGGGGTGGCGGCGGTCATCAAGGTCTTTCCGGCAGTCGTGATCCTGTGGTTCCTCCTGACCGGACGCCGCCGCGCCGCCGGGTGGTCCGTCATCGGCGCGGTCCTCGCGATCGTCGTGGCGCTGCCGCTCACGGGGCTCCAGAACTGGCTCGACTTCCCCGTCGCGCTGCTCAACCTCTCGGCCCCGTCGGACACCACGGACACGCTCGCACCGACCGTCTGGCTGGCCCCCGTCCTCGGGTTCGGCGTGGCGCGCCTGGTCGTCACCGGGACCGCGCTGGCGATCCTTGCCTGGTCGGCCCGGCGACTCCCGGCCCGCCGCAGCTTCGTGGTGGCGGTGCTCCTCTCGGTGCTCATCGCGCCGGCCCTCTACCACCACTACCTGGCGATCCTGGTCCTGCCGTTCCTGCTGCTCCTGGTCGAGGACGGCGCCCTCCCGTGGCTCGCCCTCGCCTACCTCCTGATGTCGGGCGGCGAGCAGACCGCGCTCGGCGGCCTGTCGTGGATCCTCAACCGCGGCCTGCCGACGGCGGGCGCGGTCGTGGTCCTCGCTGTCGCGCTCGCTGGGACGTCGCGCGGGCGGGCCCATGACCAACGGGTGGTCGAGCCGGCATGATCGCGGGCTAGACTCCCGCGAGATGGCGATCTCACCACCGCCCACGGACCTCGCCGGTTCTCGGCACGCGTTCGGCAGCATGACCCTCGTCCTGCCGGCCTACAACGAGGCAGACCGGATCGGGCCGGCGCTGGATGAGCTGTTGGGGTACCTCGGTGGCGAGGGGTCCGGCGCACTTCCGCCGCTCGTCCGGGTCCTCGTCGTCGACGATGGGAGCACCGATCGGACCGCCCACCTGGTCCTCGATCGTCCCGAGGCCTCGTTCCCCGAGGATGCGCCGCTCCGCCTGGAGCTCCTGCGCGTGCCCCACGGCGGCAAGGGCGCAGCGGTCCGCGCGGGCATGCACGCCGGAACGGGCGATGTGCTGGTATTCGCCGACGCGGACATGGCCACGCCGCCGGACCAGCTGCCGAAGCTCCTGGCCGCCCTCGCCGACGCCGACGTCGCGCTCGGGAGCCGCATCCAGCCCGACGGCTCCGACATGCGGGCCTCACAGCCGGCGTACCGGCGGGCGCTCGGCAAGGCCTTTCACGCCCTCGCCTCCATCTGGGTGGTCGGGCCGGTGAAGGACACCCAGTGCGGGTTCAAGGGCTTTCGGCTGGCAACGGCTCGCGAGGTCTTCGGACGGCAGGTGGTGACCTCGATCGTCTTCGACGTCGAGCTCATCTACCTCGTCCGCCGGCTCGGCTTCCGAACGGCGATCGTGCCGATCCGCTGGGAGGACCGCCGCGGCTCGCGCATGCGACCGCGCCCGGGCCTTGCCCTGCGCGTTGTGTGGGACCTCCTCCGGATCCCGTTTCTCCACCGCCGGGTCCGACCTTGAGGCTCGGACCGGGTCGGCTCGTTGCGGCGGCCCTTCCGGTCGTCGCCGTGGTCGTGGTGATCGCGGTCGTTTCGGCGGCCGTCTGGTCGTCGGCCCAGGCCGGGACCCTGGGCTTCGACTTCCTGTCCTACGACGTCGCGGTCCGCCGCTTCTTCGCTGGCGGGGTCCTCTATGACCAATCGTTCGACTATACGGGCGCCTTTGGACTGTTCTACTACCCACCGCCGTTCGTGCTCCTTGCCGCGCCGCTCGCGGCTCTCGACCCCACCGTCGCGGCATGGCTCTGGAGCGGCTTCCTGGTCGGGGCGTTCGCGCTTGGGATCGCGCTCCTGCCCGTTGACACCAGGACGCGGTGGCTGGTGCTCCTGCTCGGCGGCATCTCCTGGCCGCTCGTCTACGCCATCAAGCTCGGCCAGGTGGGCCCGATCCTCCTGGTCACGTTCACGATCGGCTGGCGCTGGATGGAACGACCGTGGCGGCTGGGTGTCGCGACGGCGATCGGCACCGCGATCAAGATCCAGCCCGCGCTCGTCTTCGCCTGGGCGCTCCTGACCGGACGCCGACGGGCGGTCGTCGCAGGCCTGGCGGCCCTGGGGGTATTCGCCCTGCTGGCGACGCTCGTTGCCGGTCCCTCCTCGTGGGTCGACCAGGCGACGCTGCTGGCGCGCGTCAGCAAGCCGATCGACACGCCCCACAACATGACGCCGGGTCGCGTCGCCTTTGAGCTCGGCCTCGGCGTGGGGCTGGCCTGGGCGATCCAGATCACGAACTGGATGCTCGTCGGAGTGCTGGTCCTTGTTGCGATCTACCGATGCCGACCTGTGGCCTCGTATCTGGCCGTGGCCGTGGCCACGCAGCTCGTCTCGCCGATCCTCTGGGACCACTACGCCCTGCTCCTGCTGCTGCCGGTGGCCTGGCTGCTGTCGGAGGGCCGTCGCTGGGCCGTGCTGATCCCCCTCGCGACCTCCATCGTCCTTGTCGGCGGCATCCCGCCGATCGTCTACCCGACGGCCTTCTGGGTCACCCTGCTGTGGGTCGTCCGCGCAGGCTGGATCGCAGCGCCGGGGACGTTGCCCGCGCAAGCATCTCCGGGAGCCGGTGCTATCCTCGTGCCGTGACCCTTCTCGTCACCGCATCGGAGCCTGCCTGTCCGGCTCCTCTCGGCGGTCCTGATTCCGCTGCGGCCGGCAGCCGCCTGACGCTCGAGCGGCGCCCGTTCTCGTCCATCGATCGCGCGACGTGGGACCGCCTGGCGGCCCTGACGCCATGGGCGACGCCGTTCAGCTCCTGGGCCTTCCATCGCGCCTGGTGGGACGCCTACGGCCCGAACGCCCACGACGAGACGACCGTGCTCATCGACCCGCGCGCCGGGGCGGCCGCGGATCCGGTGGCGATCCTGCCCCTCATGCACCGCCACGAGGTCGAGGAATCGGACGCGGCGCAGCACACGACCCTCCGCCACGGCCGCGACGCCGCGCTGACCGCGGTTCCGCCGACCGCGACGGCGATCTTCTTCGGGGCCTCCTACCACGCCGACTACGCCACGATCCTGGCCGCGCCGGCGGACCTGCCCGCGGTCGCGGACGCGCTCGTGGGCGATCTCCACAGGCGCTCGTCGGCAGCCGACCCCGACTGGGATGCCCTCGACCTGCGCCGCCTCCGCTGCGGCGACCC
Source organism: Chloroflexota bacterium (assembly GCA_016200675.1). GTDB lineage: Bacteria > Chloroflexota > Limnocylindria > Limnocylindrales > CSP1-4 > UBA5189. The sequence goes on from JACQEH010000118.1 coordinate 3,819, forward strand.
CGTGGCCGATGCCCTGGCCGGCGCCTTCAGAGCGGTCGAGATGGACGCCGGCTGGACGCTCAACCTGGAGCGTGAGGACGTCTGTCCGGTGGCCGCCCTCCCGGCCGGCGGCACGATGGACGACTACCTCGGATCGCTGGGCAAGAAGGAGCGCCACGAGATCCGACGCAAGGTCCGCCGGGCGGAGGCGGCCGGTGAGGTGATCCTGACCGAGTCGCGGGCGCCGCTGGACGACCTCGGGACCTTCATCGACCTCCACCAGGCGAAGTGGGGCGCCGACGGCCTCTTTCCGCCGACCCCCGGTGGGAACCAGAGCCGAGTCCTCTTCCGCCGCCTGTTCGAGCTCTTCGGGGCAGATGGCCCGCTTCGCCTGTCGTTCCTGACCGTCGGCGATCGGCGCGTGGCGGCCGGGGTCCATTTCGAGACCGCGGATCGGGTCCTCTACTACAACGCCGGCGTCGATCCCGACGCGCGCGACCTCTCGCCGGGCGTCGTGATGGTCGAGCGCTTCACGCGGCGGGCGATCGAGCGCGGCCAGACGGCGATGGACTTCCTGCGCGGCGACGAGCCCTACAAGTACGAGTGGGGCGCCGTGGACGAGCCGATCCAGCGACTCCTCGTCCGGCGCGAGGTCAGGTGATGGGCTCCCCGCTGCTCGACGATCCCTGTTTCCGGCCGGTCAAGCGCCTGCCCCTGCCGCGCGGCCGCGAGCGGGTCCGGGTCGTGGAGCTCCTCGCCACCGGCACGAACGGCGGCGCCCAGGAGCACGTCTACGGGCTGCTCACCCGGATCGACCCGGCCCGCTACGACGTCCACGTGATCTCCCTGTCGCACGGCAGCGCGGTCCGCAAGTTGGAGCGCCATGGCTTCCCGGTGACCGTCCTCGACGAGCCGGACGACGCGATCGCGACCGGCACGAA
>JACQEH010000119.1 GCA_016200675.1 Chloroflexota bacterium
GAGCGCCCTGGCCAGCCGGAGCTGGCGCCTCGCGACGGTCGAGATCGCGACCCGCGGGTCGGTCGCGGCGCTCCTGGGGGAAGGCCTCGGCGAGCGCCTCGCCGCGGCGCACGTCCTGGCCGCCCCGGCCGCGACCCCGGGCGACCGCTTCTCGCTCGAGGGACTGGCTCGCACCGTCCGGGCGACCGAGAACGTGGACGTCGTGCTCGCCGTCCGGGCGACGACCCGTGGCGCCGACATGGCGGTCTCGATCGCCGTCGTGGATCCGCGGGGCTCCCACCGCGAGCGACGGCTGGCCTTCCTCGGCGGCGCCATCGGCCGGAGCCGGGCGGCACTCCTCGCCGCAGCCGTCCTTCACGAACGGCTCCGATGACCCATCGGGGACGGGCAGATCGGGACTACCCAGCAGGCCTCGCGCATGCCACCATCCGCGCGACGCGCCTCCCCGGCGCGAGCGAGGGAGGAGCCGCATGCGCCTGACCGTCCTGGGGACGGGGACCGCCAGACCAGTCGACGGGACGGGCGCCTCGGGCATCCTCGTCGAGACCGCGAGCACCGCGGTCCTCTTCGACATCGGCAGCGGCATCGCCTCGCGACTCGAGGCCTATGTCGGAGCGGCCGGGCTGGACGGCCTCGTCGTCGGCCACATGCACGCTGATCACTGGATCGACATCGCGCCCCTGCGCTACCGGTTTCCGTGGGGCGAGGCGGCCCCTCGCCCGCTGCCCGTCTACCTCCCGCCGAGCGGCCGCGAGAAGCTCGACCACCTGGCCCTCGTCATCAGCGAGCGTCCCGGCTTCTTCGAGGTCGCCTACGACGTCCACGAGTACGCGACGGGCGATGTGATCCGGATCGGCGACCTGACGATCACGCCCCACCCCATCGGCCATTACGTGCCGGCCTGGTCGATGTCGATCGAGGCCGATGCCGGCGAGCGGATCGTCTACGCGGGCGACATGGGCCCATCGGACGCCATCGTCGAGCTCGCCCGCGGAGCGCAGCTGCTGATCCTGGAGGCCACCCTCGAGACGAGCCAGTTCGACGACGCCAGGCGCGGCCACCTGACCGCCGAGGAGGCGATCGACCACGTCGTCCGGTCGGGGGTCCCGCGCGGCATCCTCGTCCACTACCCGATCGAGGGACGGGCCCGGATCCTGCGGGCCTGCGAGGTCCACGACGGGCTGGTGGTGCCGGCCCTCCCCGACACGACGATCGAGATCGACCGCGGCTCGGCCCCGCTGGTCCGCCTCCCCGACCACTGACCGGAGGCGGCGGCCCGGGGGTCGAGTCGTCACGAGGCGGCAGCGCCCGAGTTGCCGCTAGGAGACGGTCAGGACGGGCTGGCCGGCGCCGGTCGCGGCCCGGACGCTCATCCGGGCGGCCACGGTCCGGGCCAGATTGGTCAGGGCGACGGCAGCCGGGCCGGGCTCGCGCTGGGCGACCGCCGGCACGCCCACGTCGCCGCCCTGGCGGACCGTGATGTCGAGGGGGATCCCGCCAAGGAACTCCAGGCCGTGCTCGCGGGCGAAGCGCTCGCCGCCGCCGCGGCCGAAGAGGTCGATCGTCTCGCCGCAATGGGGGCAGACCAGGCCGCTCATGTTCTCGACGAGGCCGATGACCGGGACGCTCATCCGCTTGAACATCGCGAGGGCCTTCTCGACATCCAGGAGGGCGACCTCCTGCGGCGTCGTCACGAGGACCGAGCCCGAGATGGGGACGGCCTGGGCGAGGGTCAGCTGGGCGTCGGACGTGCCCGGCGGCAGGTCGATGACGAGGTAGTCGAGCTCGCCCCAGTCGACGTCGCGGAGGAACTGCTGGATCGCCCCGCCGACGAGCGGACCGCGCCAGATGATCGGCTGCCCTGCCGGCACGAAGAACTGAATGGAGATCGCCTTCACCCCGTGGCGCTCCAGGGGCACGATCTTCTCGTCCGCGCTCTTGCCGGGCTGGCCGTCCAGGCCGAGCATGAGGGGCACGTTGGGGCCGGTGATATCGGCATCGAGGAGGCCGACCGCCGCGCCATCGCGGGCGAGGGCCACGGCCAGGTTCACGGCCACCGTGCTCTTGCCGACGCCGCCCTTGCCCGAGGCGACCGCGATGACGTTCTTGACACCGGGCAGCAGCTGCTCCGCGGTCCGCGGCGCAGCGCGGCGGACGCTCGCCCCCCAGGTCAGCGCGATCGACGCGACGCCGATCGGGTCGAGGGCGGCGTGAACACGGGCCTCGATCTCGTCCTTGAGAGGGCAGGCCGGCGTCGTCAGCTCGATCGTGAAGGCGACGGCCGACCCGTCGATGGCCAGGTCGCGGATCATGTTCCGGGTGACGAGGTCGCCACCGAGCTCGGGCTCCTGGACGGTGCCCAGGGCGCTCATGACGGCGGCTTCGGTGACCTGCGGCATGCGTCCCTCGAGGTGTGGTACGGGATATGCGGTGGCTGGGGCGTCGATATCCTAGCCCTCGACCCGGCAACCTGCCGTCAGGCCCCGGGGTGGCGGGACCGGGCGGCCGGACGCGGCCGGACGCGGCCGGGCCACGAGCGCGAAGTTCGTGCGTCCGGGGCATCAGCGCTGCGAGATTCGCACTTCCTCCTCCGGTGAACGCAAGACATCCGCCGTTTGACACCACGGATTGCCGGCGCCTATCCTCCGGCCACGCCCCACGCCAACCGCCCCAGAGCGGCGTGCGCACGGACCGCTGCGGTCCACGTCGGAGGAACGAGACGCCGGTGCCCGAGGTTGAGGTTCGCCTGACCCAGGTCTACAAGGCCTTCGGCGACGATGCGGCCGGCCGGCGCGTGGCCAAGGTCATCGACCCCGACAAGAGCGGCCTGATCGTGGCCGTCGACCACATCGACCTCGAGGTCCAGGACGGCGAGTTCTTCAGCCTCCTCGGGCCGTCGGGCTGCGGGAAGACGACAACCCTCCGGATGATCGGCGGCTTCGAGCAGCCGACGTCCGGCCTCATCGAGCTGCATGGCCAGGACGTGACGTGGCTGCCGCCCTACCAGCGGAACGTCAACACGGTCTTCCAGAACTACGC
>JACQEH010000116.1 GCA_016200675.1 Chloroflexota bacterium
GCCGGCGTGGAGGTCCGCGACGATGTCGATGCCTCGTCGTGGAGGTTGCCTGCAGCGACCCGGACGGAGCCCCCGAGGAGCTGACCTCGAGGGCGGCCGTCCGGTTGACCTACCCCCGCTCGAGGTAGCGCTCGCGCTCCCAGTCGTGGACGACGGAGTCGTACAGCTCCTGCTCCACCCGCGCCGCGTTGAGGTAGTGGTCCACGACCTCCTGGCCGAAGATCTCGACCGCGGCCTCGGACTGCTCGAGGGCGGCGATGGCCTCGTAGAGGGCCCGCGGCATCCGCTCCACGCCCTTGGCGATGTAGCCGTTGCCTTTGAACTCGGGCTGGAGGTCGATGCCGTGCTCCATGCCGTAGAGGCCCGCCCCGATGGCCGCCGCGTAGGTCAGGTAGGCGTTCATGTCGCCGCCGGGGAAGCGGTTCTCGACGTGCAGCGATGGTCCGTGGCCCACGAGGCGGAACCCGGTCGTCCGGTTGTCGCGACCCCAGACGACGTTGACCGGCGCCCACGACAGCGAGGCGTAGCGCTTGTAGCTGTTGATGAAGGGGGCGATGAACGGCGCCAGCTCGCGGGAGAGCTGCATCATGCCGGCCACGAACTGGCTGAACTGGCGGCTGATCCCGTACGGCAGCCCGTCGTCTTCCCGGTGGGTCAGGGGCTTCTTGCCGTCGACGTCCCAGATGCTCATGTGGAGGTGACCCGACGAGCCGGTCCAGGCCCTTCGAGAACTCGATGGGCACCCGGGCCAGGGTCATCTGGTTGCGAAGCAGGCGATGGAGGGGCTCGGCCTTGGTCGCCTGGAGGAGGTGGTAGTCCTCGTTGTAGTTGCCGAAGCGCTTGGGCACGCCGTAGCCGTTCTCGGCTATGGTGTCCCAGGAGTCCTTCAGGACGTAGTACTCGAACTCCGAGCCGGCCTTGACCGTGATGCCGGCCTTGCGGGCGCGCTCGACCTGCCGCTTGAGGATGGTCCGCGGCGAGACCGGGATCTCCTTGTGCGTCTCCTCGTCGATCGTGTCCGAAAGGACGAGGGCGGTCTTCTCGAGCCATGGCAGGACCCGCAGCGAATCCCAGACCGGCGAGGCGATCCAGTCGCCGTAGCCGGTCTCCCAGTTCATGAGGGCGAAGCCCTCCGGCGTGTTCATCTCCATGTCCGTGCCCAGGAGGTACGTGCAGAAGTGCGCTCCGTGGTCGATGACGCCTTCGAGGAACGCCTGGGCCTGGACCCGCTTCCCCATGAGCCGGCCCTGCATGTCCGTCAGGGCGACGACGAGCGTGTCGATCCGGCCGTCCCGGACCATGCCCTCGAGCTCCTCGAGTCGAGGGTGCTTGCCTGGATGCGTGGAGCTGCTCATGTGACCTCACTCGGGGCGCTGTGCGGGCTGGAACGGCGAGGGCCGGCCGGCGAGGCCGGCCGGCCCTCTGCATGGGGCTCGATGGTGGTGGCGGGTCAGGCTCCGGCGAGCTCCTCCGCCGCGTGCTCGAATTCGCGCTCGATCTCCGTCAGCTGCGCGTCGCCGCCGTGGCTCTGCGGACCCTTGAAGCGGGACTTCGCCCAGCCGTAGCAGGAGACGAGCAGCAGGACCACGGCTCCCAGCATGAACGGCCACGAGATGTTGCCGCTCGTCGGGAAGCTGAAGAGGATCATGAGGACGACGACCCAGAACACGGAGATCCAGCCGATCGTCTTCGACCACCGCCCGAGGCTCCAGACGCGCTGCTTCAGCCAGTCGGTCGTGGTGATCCCGAGGTAGATGACGATCCCGTACGCGGCGTACAGGAAGATCGTCGAGACGGCGGTCACGATGATGACGGCCGTGCCCGTGCCGACGATGAAGGCGGCGACGGTGAACAGCCACGAGACCACGACGATAGCGATGAGCGAGTTCGTCGGGGTGCGGTAGCGATGGCTGACCTGCTTGAGCCAGCCGGACGCCGGCATCCCGTCGTCACGGGCGAAGGCAAACAGCATCCGGCCGGCGGCGGCCACCGATGACAGGCCGCAGAAGGCCATCGCGATGGCGATGCCCGCCGAGATCAGGTTGCCCATGAAGTCGCCGAGGTTGTAGACGAGGATGCTGATGACGGCGACACCCCCGCCGAAGTAGTACTGGCTGTAGGTGTTGGCATCGTCGAGGCTGGCTGGGAAAAGGGTCTTGAGATCCGGCGTGTGGAGGGTCAGGGCGACGAGGAAGACGTAGCCCGCGACAGCCGAGACGGCCACCGACAGGAAGACGCCCCAGGCGCTCGAAACCCGGGCTCCGATCGTCTCTTCGGCCACGTGCGCCGACGCGTCATAGCCGGTGTAGGTCCAGTTCGCCTGGAGGAGGGAGAAGAAGAACGCCAGGAACACCGGGTACGTCGTGGCCGCGCCGTATTTCAGGCTGAACGACCCGATGGTGTTGTCCCAGCTGCCGGCGGTGTCGAGCGGGGCCACCTTGAAGAGGTCGAGACCGGACTGGTCCGCCTTGCCGAGGAGCCCCACGAGGACGACCACGATCGCCACGATGACGATGTGCCACCAGACGCTCACCTGATTGAGGAGCGCCACCAGGTTGATGCCGGCGATGTTCATGGCCAGCTGGATGAGCATGAGGATGCCCATCGTCACGAGCTGGCCGTTGACGATTCCCGGGATGACCTGGGTGGTGTTGAAGACGCCGTTGGTGACCTTGTCGACGATCGTGGCGTTGATGAAGCCGGCCGCCGCGTAGTTGATGCCGGCGACGATTGCGAACTGGCCGAGGAGGTTGAACCAGGCGGTCCACCAGCCCCAGTTCTTGTTCTTCATCCGCGATGCCCAGTAGTAGAGGCCGCCGGCGGTCGGGTAGGCCGAGGCAATCTCGGACATGGAGGCCGCGATGCAGACCACGAAGACCGTGACCAGCGGCCAGCCGATCATGACGGCCGCCTTGCCCGCCCAGGCCAGGCCATAGTCGTAGAGGATGACCGCGCCGGTCAGGATCGAGATGATGGAGAAGCTGATGGCGAAGTTGCTGAAGCCGCCCATCGTGCGGAACAGCTCCTGCGCGTAGCCCAGCTCGTGCAGGTCCTTGATGTCCTGCTTGATCGCGTCATCGCGGGATCGCCCTTGCATGGATCCTCCTCGCTCGATCCAACCGGCCACCGCCGGGACCCGACCCTCCCTCAAGGGTCGAGCCTGCGATCGACGCACGGCATGCGGTCGGCGTCGATTTCGCCTGAACGTGGCGCGACTATACGCGCGTCCTCGGGCCGTTTGGAAGGGTTTCCGCAACCGAGGCCTCGGGGACCACGGGGCCGCAGGCGCCGAACGAGGCCTTGGCGCGATCTTCGAACGGCGAGGAGGCCGCAGCCTCAGAAGAGCATCGTCGTCCCGTCGGGGAACTCGAAGTCGAAGATGCCGGGCGCCAGCGGCGCGTCGGGCTCGAGGGCGGTGACCACGGCTTCGCGGGTGACCTCGCCGCCGATGGTCTCGATGAGGCGGGTGATGATCCCGTCGGCCCGGTCCACCGTGACCTGGATGTGGAAGTCCGGACGGTCGGCGGCGCGCTCGATCGTCCGCGGGTGGTCGCACTCGAGGACGATCGCCTCGCGGCCGGCGACGACATCCGTCCCGGAGATCCAGGGTCGCCCCGTGGCCAGGACGTTCTGGCAGTAGCCGGCCGGATGGACGAAGAGCTCGGGCAGGGTCTCGAGCGGCAGCGGCGTGATCGGCTCGTAGACTCGGGCGCTGCCGGGGAAGTGCGCGTCGAGGCCGCGCGGGCGATTGCGGACCGGCCGGGACGTCCCGAGCCGGTGGGTCCCGGAGTACGTCTGGATCGTCTCGCCGTCACTGATCCAAAGCTCGAAGTTGCCCGCCACGCCGCGGTCGGGTTCGGTCGTCGTGACACGCGCGTGACCCGGGTGGCGAAGCGCGACGTCCATCGCCACGACCATCTCGCCGCGGGCGGCGAAGGAGCGCTCCTCGAGCCGCATGAGGAGGGTCTCGAAGCGAAGCTCCGCGTCGCGCATGAACTCGAAGAGCTCGGCGACGGTGGGGAGGTCGGCGGGCAGGGCGACCACGGCCGGCAGGCGTCGCCCGGTGCCGGCCGGCACGAGGGCGGCCCGGTCCCAGAGATGGGTGGTCATCGCGCCGGATTGTACCGGCCGCGGAAGGCCCTGACAGGCCTCGCTCTCGACAGGCCTCGCCGCCCGTCGGGTGTCGAGACCCTCACCCAGACGCTCGCTTGCCTCGAACGGGCCGGCTTGACCGAGCCGATCCGCGCGGAAGGGCTTTCGGTATATCGCCTGACGAAGTACCCTCCCGTCACCGCCAGGTGAGTGCCGAGCGCGATGAACAGGGTCGACGCCGGCGGGCGCCTGCGGGCGCCTGCGGGCGTCGAATTCGAAGGGGTGGCAGATGGCCAAGGGCTTCAGCGAGTTCGGTCGGTTCGCCGAACCCACGCTCTACATCCTGGTCTCGCTGAGCGACGGCCCGAAGCACGGCTACGCCATCATGTCCGACGTCCATCAGACATCCGGCGAGCCACTGGGCCCCGGAACCCTCTACGGAGCGCTGGCTCGCCTCGAGCGGCGCGGCCTCATCGAGGCCCTCGAACCGGTCGACCGGCGCCGACCCTACCGGCTCACGGCCCTCGGGGCGACCACACTGCGGACCCAGCTCCTGGGCCTTGCCAGCTTCAGCGCCAGCGGCCTCGAGCGCCTTGGAAGATCGGCACGATGACGTCCCTCATCCGCCTCTAGCCAACGGCCGTGGCCTGCACGCCCGTCCGGCTCGCCGGCGGGGCGAGCCTGCAGCGGCTGCCGCCGCTCGATCCTCGCCTGGATGTGGTCGTCGCGCGATTCGGGGCCGGCGAACCCGCCTGACCTGGAACATGGCCGCGGCCCGCCATCGGGCGGCGCGCCATCGGGCGGCGCGCCTCGTAGACTCCGGGCGTGGACACGATCGATGGCACGCGCTTCCGGCAGGTCATGGGCCGGTTCGCGACCGGCGTGACGGTCGTCACGACCTTCTCGGAGGGTCGGCCGCAGGGCATCACCGTCAACGCCCTCAGCTCGGTCTCCCTCGAGCCGCCGCTCGTCATGGTCGCCCTCGATCGGGGCCGGTTCATCACGCCGATGGTCCGAGAGCACGGGCGATATGCGGTGAACGTCCTGGGAGAGGGCCAGCAGGGACTCTCGGACTGCTTCGCCCACGCCGCGGTACGGCCCGGCCGCGAGGATTTCTGCGGCGCGGCGTGGTACCCGGGCACCACCGGCCTGCCCCTCCTCGAGGGCGCCATCGCGACGCTCGAATGCAGCGTCGTGGAGACGTTCTCAGCCGGCGATCACGATCTCTTCATCGGCCGCGTGGACGCCCTCGACGACGGCGACCCGGGCGCCGAGGGGCCCGGGCCGCTCCTCTACTTCCGGCGCCGCTACCTCCGGATCGAGCAGGCGGCCGACACCGCCGTCGAGGGAAAGCCGGAGGCCTGACGTGCCCTTCATCCGGGCCAATGGGCTGGACGTCGGCTACGACGTCCAGGGTGCGGGACCACCGATCGTCATGCTCCACGGCGCGACCTCGGTGGGTCGCGAGGACTTCGCCGCCCAGCTGCCGCTCATCTCGCGGGCGTTCCTGGTCCACCTGCCCGACGCCCGGGGCCATGGCCGGACGCGCTGGGACGCGGCCGACGGCTTCCGGTACGACTGGCTCGTCGACGACCTGGAGGCCTTCGTCGACGCCATCGGCCTGCGGTCCTTCCACCTGCTGGGGTTTTCGATGGGGGCGATGACGGCCCTCCAGTACGCGGTACGCCACCCGGAGCGCCTGCGAACTCTGGTCGTCATCGGGATCTCGACGGAGCGCGAGCCGCGGGCCAGCGTCGCCCGGCGCCTGATGGACCCGCCGCGGATCCTCGCCGCCGACCCGGCCTGGGCCGCCGAGCTGGCGCGCCGCCACGACGAGGGCCAGGGCGTCGGCGGCTGGCAGCGCCTTCTGCCGGCGATCGCCGCCGACATCGCCGTCCAGCCGCTGCTCGGCCCGGGCGACCTCCATCGGATCGACGCCCCGACGATGGTCACGGTCGGGGACCGCGATCCGTTCGCGCCGGTCGACCATGCGTGGGGCATCTCGCGCCAGATCCCCCGGGCGCGGCTCTTCGTCGTGCCCGACTGCGGCCACGAGGTCACGGTCCGCCGGCCGGGCCTCTTCAACGAGGGGACGGCCGGGTTCTACCGCCAGACTGAGGTCGAGGCGCGGCGGCGCGCCGAGCTCGTGGAAGGCGACGCCCCGGGTGTCGCGCCCGGTCCCGCCACCCTCCGCCCGGCCCAGGTCGATTCCGATGAGCCCGGATCCCTGGCCCACCCCGCCATGCCGATCGTACCCGGCATGGACGACACGGACGCTCGATGGCTCGACCGGCATTCGACGGGAGGCACCTCGTGACGACGCTCCTCGTGCTCTATCGACGACCCGACGGGGATGCCAACGGCGACGCCGTGGCGACCTTCGAGCGGCGCTACCGGGACGAGCACCTGCCGCTCGTGGCCCAGACCCCCGGCCTGCGGGCGACCCGCATCTGGCGCGTCGAGGAGGCACTGGGCGGGGAGACCGAGCTCGTCCTCGCCTGCGCGATGGACTTCGACGATCGCGCCGCGCTCGACGCCGGGCTCCGCTCCGACCCGATGCGGGCCGCGGGGCGGCTCCTCCGCGACATCGCTCCCGGCCTGGCCACGTTCCTCGTCGTCGAGGACGCCTCGGATCTGCTCGCGGGAGGCTGACGATCGGCTGGGGGAAGCGGATACTGTCCCAACACAGCGGAGGAACGGGGTGAGGGACACGGAGGCAGCCGGCCGGGCACCGTCGATCCGCGTCGAGTTCCCGGCGGAGGGGCCGGCCGGGCCGGTCGACGGCGTGGCCCTCGTGTTCCTCGATCGGCCAAAGGTCCTCAACGCGCTCGACTTCGTCATGATCGCCGAGCTGACCGACGCCCTCGAGGCCCTCGACGGCGATCCCGCCTGCCGGGTGATCGTCCTGACCGGGGCCGGGGAGCGGGCCTTTGCGGCCGGTGCCGACATCAACGAGCTGGCGGTCCAGACCCCGACCACCCTCCTCGCCGACGATCACTTCCATCGCTGGGAGCGCCTCAAGCGGATCCGGAAGCCGCTCATTGCCGCGGTCCGCGGCTTCGCCCTGGGCGGCGGCTGCGAGCTGGCGATGACGTGCGACCTCATCGTCGCCGGCGACGACGCCCAGTTCGGCCAGCCTGAGATCCGGCTCGGTGTCATGCCCGGCGCCGGCGGCACGCAGCGCCTGACCCGGGCGATCGGCAAGGCGAGGGCGATGGAGCTGGTCCTCACCGGGGCGACGATCGATGCCCGAGAAGCCGAGGCCCGGGGCCTCGTCACGCGGGTCGTGCCGGCCGCCGAGACCGTGGCTGCGGCGCTCGAGCTGGCCGCCACCGTGGCCGGGATGCCGCCGCTCGCCGTCATCGCCGCGAAGGACGCCGTCAACCGGGCCGAGGAGCTCGGCCTCGAGGACGGCCTGGCCTTCGAGCGCCGGTCGTTCTACCTCCTGTTCGGCAGCCACGACCAGCGCGAGGGCATGGCCGCCTTCGTCGAGAAGCGTCGCCCGAGCTGGACGGGGAGCTGAGGCGCCGATGAGCTGGGATCGCGAACTCGGGGACGAGCCCGCGCCGGCCTGGCGCGACCACGCTCCCGATCCATTGGCGCCGATCGACCCGGGCGCGCCCGTGAGCGGGCACCATCCGCCGGAGCGCGGTCGCCCGTCGCCCGCCGAGGCGCCCGAGCAGGACTGGCACGCGGCGTCGAGGATCCTCATGCCGATCCTGCGGCCGGTCGGTTCGAGCGGAACCCGCCTGTCCGAGATCGACCCTGCCGCGCTGGCGTCCGAGGGTCTCAAGACCCACGCCACGCCGCTCGCCGACGACGGGCCCGCGGGCCTGGTGATCGGCTATGTCCTCCGCACGGCGTCGTTCGACGTCCTCGTCAATGCCGACCACCTCCTCGCCTGGGGAACGACGCCCGACGCGGTCCGGGCCACGGCGATGGCGAACCTCGCGGAGTGGTCGGCCGGGGCGCCCTGGACGGACGAGGCGTCCGGTCATCGGCGCCTCCTGTCGTCGGCGACCGGGGATGGCAGCGACGCCGCCCGGATCCTCCTGCCGGAGGTCCGCGCCCGCTTCGCCGCTGAGCTGGGCGTCGGCGCCAGGGTCCTCCTCGGCATCCCCGAGCGCGACCTGCTCGTGGGCGGGGCGCTCTTCGCCGGCGACGAGGAATTCGCGGCCCTCTTCGCGGGCTTCGTCCGCGACCATGCCGACGGCGCGGACCAGCCCGTCGATCGGCGCGTCCACGAGATCGTCGGCGGCGAGCTCGTCCTGTTCGAGGCGTGACGCCGCGGCCATGAGCGGGGTCGTCGGAGGCGCTTCGAACGCCGACCCAGCCGCCGAGGTCCTGCTCGCCGTCGACGGGGCCGTCGCGACCATCACCCTCAACCGGCCGGCGGCCCTCAACGCCCTGACGATCCCGATGAAGGAGCGTCTCCTCGTGGCGATCGAGGCGGCCGCGGCGATGCCGTCCGTGGGGGCCATCGTGCTCACGGGTGCGGGCCGGGCCTTCTGCGTCGGCCAGGACCTCCGGGAGCGCCTCGAGCCCGGCGCGTCGCCGCTGGACGAGGAGCTCGCCCGCCGCTACAACCCGATCGTGCGGGCGCTCCGCCAGGCGCCCCAACCGGTGATCGCGGCGATCAACGGCGTCGCGGCCGGGGCCGGGGCATCGCTGGCCTTCGCCTGCGATCTCCGGATCGCCGCCGAGGGCGCCTCGTTCGTGCTGGCCTTCGCGGCCATCGGCCTGGTCCCCGACAGTGGCGCGACCTGGATGCTGCCGCGGCTCGTGGGGCGAGCCCGGGCCGCGGAGCTGGCCCTCCTCGGGGACCCGCTGACGGCCGCGGATGCGCAGCGACTGGGCCTCGTCTCGCTCGTCGTCCCGGCCGAGGACCTGGCCGCCGCCGCCGCCGCCATGGCCGCCCGCGTCGCCGATCGTTCGTTCGGGGCGACCGCCGCGACGAAGCGGCTCCTGGACGCGGCGTTCGACGTGGACCTCGAGGCCACCCTCGCCGGCGAGGCGGCGGCCCAGGCGGCCGCGGGCGCCCACCCGGATCATGCCGAGGGCATCGCGGCGTTCATGGAAAAGCGACCTCCGCGATTCAGCCGGAAGCGATGACCGCGGCGCTCGAGGCACGGTGGCGGCGGGCCCTGCCCGTGGCGATGGTGGGTCTCGGGGTGCTCGGGACGGTGTTCACGATCCAGCTGCTGGCCGAGCTCGCAGCCCCGCCGGGCCCGGACGGCCACCACGACCTGCTGGCCTTCTGGGCGGCCGGCCGGCTGATCCTCGAAGGGCGGCCCGGCGACCTCTATGACGCGGCCGCCCTGACCGCGATCCAGCGCACGGTCATCCCGGTCCCGATCGGCATGAACGGCTACATGCCGTTCATCAATCCGCCCGTGGCGGCCGTCGCCTTCGCGCCCCTGAGCGCCCTGCCCGAGGTGGTGGCCCGGGTGGCCTGGGCCGGCCTCAATGTCGTCCTCGCCGCCGTGGCGGGCGCCTGGATCTCGCGCGACCTGCCGCCACGGGAGCGCGTGCTGGGCGTCTTCCTGGTCGCCACAAGCTACCCGATGATCCACGCCCTGGCCGAGGGCCAGTGGTCGATCCTCCTGCTGGTGGCCGGCCTCGCCGCCCTGGCCGCGGCCCGCCGTGGTGCGTGGGCGACGGCCGGCATGGCCCTCGCCGCCTTTGGGTTGAAGCCACAGTTCGTCGTCCTCCCGCTGCTGTTCCTCGCCCTCGGGCGGCGCTGGCGGGCGGTCGGGGCGGCCATGCTCAGCGGCGCGATCGTCTTGGCGGTCGCGCTTCCGGCCACAGGCCTGGCCGCAAACCTGGCGTACCTTGGCTATCTCGTCGACGTGGTCACGAGTCACTTCTCCGGCGCCGGGACCGGGGCGGCGGCCATCTGGCAGGGCGACCTCTCGACGACCGAGGGCCTCAACGGGCTCCTCGTCGGCTGGTTCGGCCAGGGTTCCACGGGACTCGTGAACGTCCTCTGGGCGGTTTCCGTGGTCGTCGTCCTCTCGGCCGTGGGCCTCGCCATGCGGGCGGCCCGGCCGACCCTCGCCACGTCGACCGGCCGGACGCTCCTCGAGGGGGGGATCGCGACGGTCTTGCTCGTGAACCCGAACCAGTTCGTCCAGGACTGCGTGCTCCTCTTCCTCGCCCTCGACGTCCTCGGGCCGCTGCCGGACCGTCAACGCCTCCCGGCGATCGTCATGACGGTGGCGGTCGCCGATCTCACGGCCCTCGACCTTCGCCTGCCGTGGCTGCACCTCTTCACTGTCGTGCTCGTCGTCGCCGTCGGCTGGGCGATCCGGCTGGCCCGGTCGGGAGGGTCGCGCTCCCTGCCGGGAGCGATGGAAGCCGCCGGCACCTGAGCGCCGGCGCCAGCAGGGTTGCGGGGCAGCGGGGCCGCCGGGTCGCCGGGTCGCCGCGCCGACGCGCCGACGCGCAGCGGGACCGCCGACGAGCAGCGGGACCGCCGCGCCGCCGGGTCGACCGGCCGCCCGCTCGCGATCCTTGACACGGCTCGTCGTTGGTTGGTACCGTCCCCCTAACGATCGTTCGTTCGGCCCAAACGCAGGAGCGTCCGCGTCCCATGGTCGAGCCGTCCCGCCGCCGCGCCATCGAGGACGTCGCCTCCGAGCTCTTCCGCGCGCATGGCTATGCCGCCACGAGCGTCCGCGACATCGCCAGGGCCCTCGACATCCAGGGGCCCAGCCTGTACGCCCACGTCACGTCCAAGGAGGACGTCCTGTGGGCCATCGTCGAGCGTGCGGCGGCGCGCTTCGAAGCCGCCGCGGATGCCGCGATCGCCGTTAACGGCGACAGCCGGCTCGGGGCGCCCGATCCCGGCGTCGCGCTGGCCGCGCTTGTCCGGGCCCACGTCCGGGTGATCACCGACGACGTCGGCGCCGCGGCCGTCTTCGTCCACGAATGGCGGGCGCTCGGCGACGTCCGCCGGCAGGCCATCCTCGCCCGTCGCGACGCCTACGAGGGCCGCTTCCGGGACCTGATCCGGGAGGGCATGGCGGGCGGCCAGTTCGAGATGACCGACGTCGCCCTTGCCTCGGCCACCATCCTCGGGGCCCTCAACGGCCTCGCCGCCTGGTACGACCCGACCGGCCGGCTGGCGCCGGACCGCATCGCCGACCAGATGGCCGACCTCGTCCTCCGCATGCTGCAGGGAGCGTCCAGATGACCGACCCGCTCGCCCTCGATCCGATCCTGCCCGCGCGGGAGCGCTCCGAGCGGAGCGCCCGGCCCTGGAATGAGGAGCTGCCCCACGACGAGCGCTATCAGCTCTTCGAGGCCCACGTCCTCGGCGGCGGGAAGATCGAGCCGAACGACTGGATGCCGGACGAGTACCGGACCGCCGTCCTGCGCTTCGTCGAGATGCACGCCAACAGCGAGCTGATGGGCGTCCTTCCCGAGCGGGAGTGGATCATGCGGGCGCCGACCCTCCGTCGGAAGCTGGCCCTGACCTCGAAGGTCCAGGACGAGGTCGGCCACGCCCAGCTCCTCTACCGCGTGGCCGAGGACCTCGGCAAGCCGCGCGAGGCCATGTTCGACGACCTCCTGGCGGGGAAGACCAAGTTCCACAATGTCTTCCACTACCCGACGCGGACGTGGGCCGACATCGGGATCATCGCCTGGCTCGTGGACGCGGCGGCGATCGTGGCCCAGCAGGCCCTCCGCGACTCCTCCTACGGGCCGTACGCCCGGACGATGCAGAAGATCTGCTGGGAGGAGTCGGTCCACATCATGCACGGGCGCGATGTCGTGCTGACGCTCGCGAACGGGACGCCGAGCCAGCGGGCGATGGTCCAGGAGGCGCTCGACCGCTGGTGGGGCCCGCTCATGCAGATGCACGGTCCGCGGAGCGACCGGACGAAGGATCGCGACCTCCACTGGCGGATCAAGGCCAAGACCTCGGAGGAGCTGCGCCAGGAGTTCCTGACGATCTACGTCCCGCGCATCCTCGAGATGGGCCTGACCATTCCTGATCCGGAGCTGCGCTTCGATGCCGAAGCGGGGGAGTGGCGCTACGCCGATCCCGACTGGGCCGAGCTGCGGGCCGTGGTCACGAACCACGGCCCGAAATCGGAGGAGCGCCTCGAGTTCCGGCGCCTGAACCGGGCGGCGACGGCCTGGGTACGCGAGGCGATCCTCGCGGCGCCGGAGGCCGCGGCATGACCGGCGATCCGGGCGGAACGGCCGACCCGACGGCCGACCAGACGGCGCGGATGCTCGACGAGGGTGACCCGAACACCGCCGACATCGACCGTCAACTAAACCCCGAGCCTGCCAGGCTCGAGCCGTGGGAGGTCTTCCGCCAGGAGAAGGACGGCGACCCCATGCGCCACGGCGGCAACATCCTGGCGCCGGACCCCGAGCTGGCCCTCCACTACGCCCGCGAGATGTTCTCGCGACGTGGCGAGTCGATACGTCTGTGGGTGGTCCGGCGGGCGGACATCCACGTCCTCGAGGACCTCGACCTCCTCCAGCCGCCGCTCGATCGCTCCTTCAAGAAGCCCGGCGGCTACGTGATGCGCGACAAGCTGGCCACAGCGCGGAGCCGGGCCGGCACCTCGAAGCCGGGTGCCCGCGCGGGCTCCCACAACACCACGGGCCGTCGCGGCGGGAGCACTGGGTCGTGACCACCCGTGCCCTCGACGCCTCGACGCAAGCGGCCCTGGCCGACTTCCTGCTGTCGATGGCCGACGACGAGTTCGTCATCGGCTACTCGGACTCCGAGTGGACGGGAATCGCCCCGATTCTCGAGGAGGACGTGGCCATCAGCTCGATAGCCCAGGATGAGCTGGGCCACGCCCGAGCCCTCTACGAGCTGCTGGCCGGGCTCCTCGACGATGGGCGCGACGCCGACGCGATCGCCTACGACCGCGAGCCGGAGGCCTACCGGCACGCCCCGCTCCTCGACCACGGGCGCGGCGACTGGGCGGACACGATGGCCCGCCGCTTCCTGTACGACACCGCCGACACGGCTCGCCTCGGCGCGATCGGGGGGGGCTGGCCGCCGCTCGCCGAGCTCGTCGCCAAGATCCGGCGGGAGGAGCGCTACCACGTCATGCACGTCACGCTGTGGGCCGAACGGCTGGCCCGGGCCGGCGGTGACGCCCGCGCGCGGTTCGTGGCCGCGCTCGAGGCACTCGCGCCCGACGCGCCGTCGGTCCTCGCGGCGCCGGAGGGCGAAGCCGCGCTCCTCGAGGCCGGCATCCTCGTCCGTCCGATGGCGGCGACCGTCGACGAGTGGCGAGCCGACGTGGCGCGGATCCTTGGGCCGCTCGGGATCTCGCTCGCGCTGGGGTCTGGAGCTGCCCCGCGCCCAACGCGGACGACGGCATCCGCCGACTTCCGCTGGCTGTGGGGCGAGTTCACCTCGGTCCGCCGGTCCGAGGTCGGCGCGACGTGGTGATGCCGGGGCCACTCCGGGTTGCGGACCCCGACGCGATCCGCGCCGTGCTCCGCGGCGTCGCGGACCCCGAGATCCCGACGGTGTCCATCGTCGATCTCGGGATGGTCGAGGACATCACGGTGACCGAGGCGGGGATCGCGGTCGAGCTGCTGCCGACCTTCGTCGGCTGCCCGGCCCAGCAGGTCATCCGCGGGTCGGTGATCGCGGCCCTGGCGCCGTTCGGCCGGCCCGTCTCGGCCGAGTTCACGTTCCGGGTGCCGTGGACCTCCGACCGGATCACGGTCCAGGGCCGCGAACGCCTCGCCGCCACCGGATTCGCACCGCCCGCCGAGCCGGCCGACGTCCGCTGCCCCTACTGCGGGTCGGAGCGGTTGGCCATGGACAGCGCTTTCGGACCGACCCAGTGCCGATCGCTCTTCTACTGCCGGGACTGCCGCCAGCCGTTCGAGGCGTTCAAGCCCGTCTGAGTCGCCCGGGCATGCGCGGCGGGCCACGCCGGGCTGTGGGGCCTGGCCATGCCGAGCGTATCGTTGGGGCCATGCCGCGTGCGTCGACAGAACCTTGGATCGCGCCCCGGTCGTGACGGCCGTGGCGGGGAGGCTGGCCGTCGTCGGCGCCGGCACGATGGGCGCCGGCATCGCCCAGGTCGCCCTCGAGGCTGGCTGGGCGGTGACTGTCCACGACCCTGCGCCGGGCGCCTTCGACCGCGGCCGGGCGCGGATCGCTGATGGCCTCCGGCGACGCGCGGCCAAGCATGGCCTCACCCGTGATGCTGCCCGCGAATGGGTCGAGGAGCGTCTCGGTCACCTGGTCGAGGTCCGGACGCTGGGCGAGGCCGCGGCCGAGGCCGACCTCGTCATCGAGGCGGCCATCGAGGACCTTGCCGCGAAGCGGGCGATCTTCGCGGACCTCGACTCGGCCGCCGGCCATCGGACGATCCTGGCCACGAACACGAGCGCCCTCTCGATTGCCGCGATCGCCGAGGCCGCGGTGCGCCACCCGGAGCGCGTCCTCGGCCTGCACTTCTTCAATCCCGCGCCGGTCATGCTCCTCGTGGAGGTTGTGCCCGGCCGGCGGACCGACGAGGCGGTCACCCGGCGGGCGACCGAGATCGTGCGGGGCTGGGGCAAGGTCCCGGTGCGATCCACGGACACCGCGGGCTTCATCGTCAACCGGGTGAACCGGCCGTTCACCATCGAGGCCCTCCGCATGGTGGAAGCCGGCGACGCCCACGTTGCGGAGATCGACGAGGCGCTCCGCGACGCGGGCTTCCCGATGGGCCCCTTCGAGCTGATGGATCTCGTGGGCCTGGACGTCAACCTGGCCGCCGCCACCGCCGTCTGGGAGGGCCTGGGGCGGCCCGACCGCCTCCGGCCCTCGCCGATCCAGGCGCGGCTCGTGGCAGACGGCTCGCTGGGGCGCAAGACGGGCAGCGGCTTCTATCGCTACACGATCACCCACGACCCGGTCCCGAACCCGCTCGCCCACGCGGTCGCGCGGCCGGTCCCGCTCGGCCACGTGTCCGACCCGGCCGGCATCGTCGGGCGGATCCGGGCGGCGATCGCCGCCGAGGCAGCGCTGGCGCGGGACGCCGGCGTCGCCTCGGAAGCCGACATCGACACCGCCCTGTGGCTCGGCGCGGGGCACCCGCAGGGTCCCTTCGCGTGGGCCCGCGGACACGACCCTACAATTCACGCGTGACCCGAGATCCGCATCGCCCGCTCCGGGAGGCCTGGATCATCGAGGCCGTCCGGACGCCGATCGGGCGCTACGGCGGTGCGCTGGCAAGCGTGCGGCCCGACGACCTCGCAGCCCTCGTCATCCGGGCGGTCGTCGATCGCTCGGGCATCGACCCGGCCCTGATCGAGGACGTCATCCTCGGCTGTGCCAACCAGGCGGGCGAGGACAACCGCGACGTGGCCCGGATGGCCCTCCTCCTCGCCGGCCTGCCGGTCGAGGTCGGCGGCCTGACCGTCAACCGCCTGTGCGGCTCGGGCCTGCAGGCGATCAACTCGGCGGCCCACGCCATCGCCTTCGACGACGGCGACGTCTTCATCGGCGGCGGCGTCGAATCGATGACCCGCGCCCCGTACGTGATGGCCAAGGCGGAGGGTCCCTGGGACCGCGGCCCCCGCGAGCTCCAGGACACGACGCTCGGCTGGCGCTTCGTCAACCCGAAGCTCGCGGCCGCCCACTACCCCTACTCCATGGGCGAGACGGCCGAGAACGTGGCGGAACGCTGGTCGGTTCCGCGCGACCGCCAGGACGCCTTTGCCCTCGCCAGCCACCAGAAGGCCGTCGCCGCGATCGAGAGGGGGGCGTTCGACGGCCAGATCGTGCCGGTCCCGGTTCCCCAGAAGAAGGGCGATCCCATCCTCGTGACCCGTGACGAGCATCCCCGCGGGGACTCGACGATGGAGGCACTGGGCCGGCTCCGTCCTGCCTTCCGCGAGGGCGGCAGCGTGACCGCCGGCAACGCCTCCGGCATCAACGACGGCGCCTCGGCGGTCCTCCTGGTCGAGGCGGAGCGGGCCCGCGAGCTCGGCCTCCGGCCGCTGGCGAGGGTCGTCTCGACCGCGATCGCCGGCATCGACCCGGCGATGATGGGCGCCGGCCCGATCCCGGCCGTCCGCAAGGCCCTGGCCCGGGCCGGCTTGACGCCCGCCGACCTCGATCTCGTGGAGCTGAACGAGGCGTTCGCGAGCCAGTCCGTGGTCTGCATCGACGAGCTGGGCCTCGATCCGGCGCGGGTCAACGTCAACGGCGGCGCCATCGCCCTGGGGCACCCCCTCGGGATGAGCGGCGGCCGCCTGGTGACCATGCTCGTCCACGAGCTCCGGGCCCGCGGTGGGCGCTACGGCCTCGCCACGATGTGCATCGGGGTGGGGCAGGGGATCGCGACGGTCGTCGAGCGCGTCGAGGGCTGAGCCGGGGCGAAGGGTGGCGGCCGTCGAGGCACCCGGCCGGTCATGCGCGGTCAGCCCTCGGCGACGGTCCCGGCAGCGGCGAGGACCCGTTCGAGGGCCATGTCGAGCGAGCTGTCGGTCGCGATGGCGGCCGAGAAGGCGCGAATCGCCACGGGCGCACCGACCGCCTTGAGCCAGACCTGGCAGTCGAGCACGATGCGGTCGGCGACGTGGCGGACCTCGCGCTCGGTCGTCTCCGGGAGCAGGACGTTGAAGCGAGCGTCACCCGTTCGCGTCACGAGGTCCGTGTCACGCAGGCCGCGATGGACGGCGTGGGCCATGGCTCCCGCGATGCGGCCCAGCCAGGCCCTCGCCTCGGGCGTGCGCGCCGTCGGGATCGCCGAGATCACCATGACCGCCGCGGGCCGGCGATAGCGGGCGCTGCGCGCGCTCTCGCGTCGGAGGGCCTCTTCCCACGCGATGCGGGTCTCGAGCGCGCTGAAGGCTCCCGTCGCCGGGCCGCCCGCCCCGGGGGCCGCCACGGGTTCGCGCCGCCCACGCCGATGTTGGGGGCCGCTCAGGAACGAGCTGATCGCCTCGTCGACGCGCCCATCGGCCATATCCGGCAGCGAGAAGCGGCGAGCGCGGGTCGATTGGGGCACGGTCCTCGCCGGGTGCTGGGGGATGGGCGATGCGGCCCGACGGGGCCGGCGTCGCGGTGGACGGAGGGCCCAACCTTAGTACGCCGATTCCCAAATCTCGCAACGTATGGCATCAGGCTGCCTGAGCCACCGGGGTCAGAGCAGCCAGGACGCGGTGGAGGTCGAGCCTCGTGAAACGCCACTCGAAGGGCTTGG
>JACQEH010000114.1 GCA_016200675.1 Chloroflexota bacterium
ATCCCCTGCCGGAGGCCCAGCTGGACCGCTTCCTCTTCAAGGTCATGGTCCCCTTCCCGTCCGAGGAGGACCTCGTCACGATCATGGATCGCACGACCGGGGCGGATGCGGTGACCGCGGGGAAGGTCTGCACGGCCGCCGAGATCGTGGAGATGCAGCGACTGGCCCGGGCCGTCCCGATCGCGCCGCACGTGACGGCCTACGCCGTCAGCCTCCTGGCCGCGACCCACCCCGACCAGCAGCGCGCGCCGCAGTTGGTCCGGGAGTACGTCCGTTACGGAGGCTCGCCGCGCGGGGCGCAGGCGCTGGTGACCGCGGGCAAGATCTACGCCCTCCTCGACGGCCGCTTCAACGTCGCGATCGACGACATCCGGGCGGTGGCGATGCCGGCCTTCCGCCACCGGATCATCCTCAACTTCGAGGGCGAGGCCGAGGGCATCACGACCGAGGCGATCGTCCGGACGATCCTCGACGCCGTCCCCGCGCCCTCCGTCGAGTAGGCCGCCCCGTCGGCCCCGCCGAACCAGACCCATGGACGGACCAGCCGGGCTTCCCCTGCCGCCCGACCCGGGAGCGGGCTCGAGCGCCGGCCCGGCGTCTGGACCGCCCGCCGGCTCCACCGCGCCCGAACCCGGCCGCCCGACGACGGGCGGCCGAGGCGCACGCCCCGTGTTCCTGTCATCGGCGGTTGATCCGACCGTCTTCGACGAGGGCTTCCTGCGCCAGCTCGAGCGCCTCAAGGTCCTCATGCGCGCCCCCGTCCGCGGCGGCCTCAAGGGCGGCCGCCGCTCGGTCAAGCGGGGCCAGTCGGTCGAGTTTGCCGACTTCCGTGACTACGCCCTCGGCGACGACCTCCGCCAGCTCGACTGGAACGTCCTCGCTCGCCTGGAGAAGCTCTTCATCAAGCTCTACGTGGAGGAGGAGGACGTCACCATCCACTTCCTCCTCGATGCCTCGGCCTCCATGGCCTCGGGCACGCCGTCGAAGCTGCGCTTCGCCCAGCGCGCCGCGGCGGCGCTGGGCTACATCGGCCTGGCGTCGGAGGATCGCGTGGCCGTCACCGCCCTCGGCGGGCGGGCGGGCCGCCGCCAGGTCTCCCTGCGCGGCTCCGGGCGCGTCTTCCGCCTCCTGTCCGCGCTGTCGGGAATCGCGGCCGCCGAGGGGCCGACCGACCTCATGGCCGCCGCCCGCCACGCCGGCGCCCAGCTGTCCGGCCGGGGCGTCATCGTCCTGCTGTCGGACCTGCTGGACCCCAACGCCGATCGCGTCATCCGCGAGCTGGCCGCCACCGGTTCGGAGCTGATCATCCTCCACGTCCTGTCGCCCCAGGAGCTCGACCCGGCCCTGGAGGGCGACCTTCGGCTCGTCGACGTCGAATCCGGCGAGGGCATCGACGTCACGGTCGACCTGGCCACCCTGGACGGCTATCGAGCCCGGCTGGCGGCCTGGCGTGATGGGCTCGCCGACCTCGCGGCGCGGCGCCGGGCGACGTACGTGTCGCTCTCGACCGACGTGCCCCTGAGCGACCTGATGTTCGCCGAGCTTCGTCGCCGCCAGGTGGTGGGGTAGGCCATGAGCTTCACGACCCCCCTCGCGCTGGCCGGCCTGCTCTTCCTCCCGGTCTACCTCCTGAAACTCCGGCGTGACGAGGCCGTCGTGCCCTCGACGCTCCTCTGGCAGCGGCTCGTCGCGGACGTCGAGGCGAACGCGCCCTGGCAGCGCCTTCGGCGGAGCCTGCTCCTGCTGCTGCAGCTCCTCCTGGTGCTGCTGCTCGCAGCGCTCGCGGCGCGGCCCTTCCTTCAGCGCCCGGCCGGGCTCGCGCGCGACCTCGTGCTGGTCATCGACACCTCGGCCAGCATGGCCGCGACCGACGTGGTGCCGGATCGCCTGACGGCCGCCAAGCGGGCCGCGATCGACGCCCTCCGGGACCTGCCATCCGGCGGGGTGGTGAGCGTCGTCGCCGCCGGTCGGACGGCCCGGGTGGTGGCCAACGCCACGACCGATCTCGAACGGGTCCGCGCAGCGGTCGAGGACCTCTCTGTCCAGGCGGCGAGCGGGGACCTCGGCGATGCCCTGAGCCTGGCCGACGCCCTGGCCGCGCGGTCCGGCGACGCCGAGATCCTCGTCGCGACCGACGCCGCCCTGGCCGTGGCGCCGACATCGCGCCTGGAACACCGCGTCCGGGTCCTGCCGGTCGGGCGCGGCCGGCGGAACCAGGCCATCGTGGCCCTGGCGGTGCGGCCGGCGGCGTCGGGCGTCACCCGCTCGGTCTTCGTGAGCGTCGCCAACCTCGACATCCAGCCCGCCCAGCGCCGCCTCCAGGTCTACGGCGACGGCGTCCTCCTGGAGGCCCGCGACCTGACCCTCGACCCCCAGACGCGGGCGGATGCGACCGTCGATGACATCCCGGCCGCGGTCCAGGTCGTGGAGGTCCGGCTGGATCGGACCGGCAGCGCGGCGGACGACCTCGCGCTCGACGACCGGGCCTGGGCCGTGGTCCCGCCCCAGGCGCCGCGGAATGTCCTGCTTGTCTCCGACGGCGATCCCTACCTCGAGAATGCCCTCCTGTTCATGCCGAGCGTCAACGTCTTCGAGGTGAAGCCGGCCGACTTCCCGACGAAGGCGCTGCGCTCCGATGGGACCTCCTGGGACCTCATCGCCTTCGAAGGCGTGACGCCATCCGATGCGCTCCCGTCAGGTGCCGTGCTCGCCATCGCGCCGAAGGCGTCGAGCCCGCTGGGCGAGGTTGCCGGCTCGCTCAAGGACCCACCCCTCGGCTCGCTCGATCCGGCCGAGCCGATCCTTCGCTACGTCGACCTCTCCACGACCCACGTGGGAACGGCCGTGAAGATGATCCTCCCGGCCTGGGCCCGAGCCATCATCCC
Source organism: Chloroflexota bacterium (assembly GCA_016200675.1). Classification (GTDB taxonomy): domain Bacteria; phylum Chloroflexota; class Limnocylindria; order Limnocylindrales; family CSP1-4; genus UBA5189. The sequence goes on from JACQEH010000114.1 coordinate 2,886, forward strand.
GGGACCGGGCGGCGCTCCGCTCCTGTACGCGGGCGACCTCGGCGGGCGGCGCGCGGCCGTCCTGGCCTTCGAGCCACGCACGTCCGACCTGCCACTCCAGGTGGCCTTCCCGATCCTCATCTCGAATCTCGCCGGCGAGCTGATGGGCGG